>NZ_SDIG01000229.1:0-8379 GCF_004122755.1 Streptomyces sp. TM32 | reverse complement strand
TGGCGCGGACGGCGAAGTTCAGGCCGTCGAAGTGGTCCAGGGTGCGCAGGGCGGTATCGATGTGGCCGCGGGCGCCGCGGCACCGGGCGCGGGCTGCTGCGGTACGGGCTCGGCGGCGGGCGCACCGAAGGACGGCGTGGGGGCGGGCGGCCCGGACGGCGACGCGAAGCCGGGCGCGCCCTGTGCCGCCGCGGACGGCTCGGGCGCCGCGCTCTCCTCCTCGGCGACCTCGCCGCCGAAGTTCTTCAGCAGCGCCTCCAGGCCGCCGTCGAAGCCCTGGCCGACGGCGGCGAACCGCCAGACGTCCTTGAGGTAGAAGTCGCCGAGCATGACGGCGCGTTCGGTGCTGAACTCGCTGCCGGTGAAGGAGTAGCGGGCGACCTCTTCGCCGCCGGCCACGATCCGGAGGTAGCCGGGGCCGATCTGGGAGACCTGGCCCGCGCCGTCGAGTGCGGCGGTGAAGGAGAGCTTCCGGATGTGCGGCGGGATCTTGTCGAGGGTGACCCGGAAGGACTCGCTGTCGCCGGCCTGGGCGCCGAGCAGCTGGATCGACTCCTCGGGCGACTTCGGCTGGTTGAAGAAGATGAAGTACCGGTCGTCGGAGAGCCGCTCGTCGGCGTCCAGACCGAAGCAGCTGATGTCGAAGGTCAGGCCGGGCCCGGCGATCTGCACGCCGACGTACAGATCCGTTCCCGCCGTGAAATCACCGATTTTGGCCTTGTGGCCGCGCTGGAATTCCCTGGCCATACGTAACGCCCGTCCCCCGCTCGCGCTGTGAGTTCATCTGCGCGGCCAGGCTATCCGCTGGCGCCGACAACGGGCGATGCCGGGGCACGGCGGGCGTCGTGGCGTCGCGGGCTCATTCACCGCGGGCGGCGGGCAGATGGGGCAGCCGGTCGGCCGCGACCACCCCTTCGAGGTAGCCGCGGGCCCGTTCCGTACGGGGGTAGGAGTCCAGCAGGCTCCAGAACCGGGGCCCGTGACCGGGGACGAGCAGATGGGCGAGCTCGTGCAGCAGGACGTAGTCGATGACGTACTCCGGCATGCCCTGGAGGCGGTGGGAAAGACGGATGCTGCCCTCTGCCGGCGTGCACGAGCCCCAGCGGGTGTTCTGATTGGTCACCCAGCGCACCGACGCCGGGCGGGCCCGGCCGTCCAGATACTGGGCGGACAGCCGCCCGGCGCGCACGGCCAGCTCGCCGTCGCCCAGCATCCGCTTGCTCTCCTGGGCGGCGAGCTTGTCCAGCATGACGGTGACCCAGCGCCGCTCCTCGGCCTCGGACATACGGGCCGGAATCAGGACGACCGTGCGGTCGCCCTCGCGGTACGCGGAGACCGTTCTGCGCCGTCGTGAACTGCGGCGCACCTCGACGGCGCTGGTGCCCGCTGCACGGACCGTGGGATTCGGGGCAGTCCGGCGCGAGGGGTCGGCGGCGCGACGCAGAGGTGTCTCCCCTGAGCCGTGAGCGGAAGGGTCGGCGGGCACGCGCCCGACGTTACCCGCTGCCGTTGCGGGAAGTCCCGCCCCGCGGTCGGTTCGCCGCCGAACCACTCCATGGCGTGCACAGCTTGTACGACTGCTGCCCACCGCCTGTGGATAACTTCCGCACCGATCCGCCGCACGGCGCATGCTGGGGGCCGGACGACGATGAACGGGGGCGGATATGACACATCCGATGCTCAAGCCCGCGCTGCGGCGCGGCTGGCGGGACAGGGAAACAGTGCGGTTCGGCGTGGCTCCGGCCCATGCGAAGGTGGTCGGCCCGGTCGACACCGCGACCGGCAGCTTCCTGTCGCTGATCGACGGCACCCGCACCATGCAGCAACTGACCGAGGAGGCCGCGTTACTGGACCTCCCGCCGGAGCACGTACGCGGCGTGGTGGAACGCCTCGGCGCGGCCGGGCTGCTGGAGGCTCCCACTGCCGGCGGCCCGGCGGCCGAGGCCGTACGTACCGACCAGGCCGCCTTCGCACAGCTGCGGCCCGACCTGGCATCCCTCTCGGTGCGGCAGCCGGAGCCCGCGGGCGCCCTGGGCCGGATGGGGGCGCGCAGGGCGGTCCGGGCCAGGGTCAAGGGGGCGGGCCGGGTCGGTGCCGCGATCGCGGCGCTGCTCTCGGCCTCGGGGATCGGCCGGGTGGACGTGCTCGACGGCGGCACGGTCCAGCCGGAGGACGTGCTGCCCGGCGGGCTGTCGGCCGAGCGGATCGGTGAGCGGCGGGCCGCCGCCGCGCAACGGCTGGTGCGCCAGTCCTCCCCCTGGAGCCGTACGCCGCGCCCGCGGGTCCCGGTCAGCGAGTCCGGTGAGCCGGGTCTGTCCCTGGTGGTGCTGGCCCCGCGCGACGGCCTCGGCGCGTACGCCCCCGACCCCGTGCTGTCCGAGCCGCTGCTGACCGCCGGAATCCCGCATCTTTACGCGGGGGTGATCGAGGGCACGGGAGTGGTGGGTCCGCTGGTGCTGCCCGGTGGTTCGGCCTGTGCCCGCTGCGACGAGCTGCGCCGCACGGACGCGGAGCCGGCCTGGCCGCGGCTGCTTGCGCAGTGGCGGTCGGGGCGCGGTGCACCCGCGGTTCCGGCCTGTGATGCCGCGTTGGCAACGACGGTCGCGGGCGTCGCCGCCCTCCAGGCGCTGACGTTCCTCGACGGTGAACTGCCGCCGTGCACAGGGGCGCGGTGGGAGCTGGCCGCACCGGGTGCCGAGGTGCGCACGGTGCCGATCGCGCCGCATCCGGAGTGCGCCTGCGGTGCTGCCGCTGCACTGTGTGCGGCAGGCGCCTCGGATCCTCGGCCGTGACACGCCACAATGACGGAGTAACCCCGGTTGGGGGACAGTGTGAGTTGGAGGGGCGCATGTCTGATCTTCCCCGCAAGGCGGTCACCCGTACCGCCAAGCTGGCCGCGCTGCCACTGGGGTTCGCCGGCCGTGCCACCTGGGGCCTGGGCAAGCGGATCGGCGGCAGATCCGCCGAGATCGTCGGCCGTGAGCTTCAACAGCGCACCGCCGAACAGCTCTTCAAGGTGCTCGGGGAGCTGAAGGGCGGGGCGATGAAGTTCGGGCAGGCGCTCTCCGTCTTCGAATCGGCGCTGCCCGAGGAGATCGCCGGCCCCTACCGCGCCGCCCTGACCAAGCTTCAGGAGGCGGCGCCGCCGATGCCGACGAGCGCGGTGCATGCGGTGCTGGCCGAGCAGCTCGGCGAGGAGTGGCGGGAGCTGTTCGAGGAGTTCGAGGACAAGCCGGCGGCGGCGGCCTCCATCGGGCAGGTGCACCGGGGGGTCTGGCACGACGGCCGTGAGGTGGCCGTCAAGGTGCAGTATCCGGGCGCGGGCCAGGCGCTGCTGTCGGATCTGACGCAGCTGAGCCGGTTCGCCCGTCTGCTGGGCCCGCTGATGCCGGGCATGGACGTCAAACCGCTGATCGCCGAGCTGCGCGACCGGGTCTCGGAGGAGCTGGACTACTCCCTGGAGGCTCAGGCCCAGCAGGCACACGCCGAGGAGTTCGCCGACGACCCGGACGTGGTGGTGCCGTCCGTGGTCCACCAGTGCGACCAGGTGCTGGTGACGGAGTGGATGGACGGGCTGCCGCTGTCCGAGGTGATCACGGACGGCACGGACGAGCAACGGGACCGGGCCGGTCAGCTCCTGGCCCGCTTCCTCTTCTCCGGCCCCGCCCGTACGGGCCTGCTGCACGCCGATCCGCACCCGGGCAACTTCCGGCTGCTGGCCGACGGCCCGGACAGCCCGGTCGAGGAGTGGCGGCTGGGGGTGCTGGACTTCGGCACCGTGGACCGGCTGCCCGAGGGGCTGCCGCCGACGATCGGCACCTCGCTGCGGATGACGCTCGACGGCGAGGCGGACGCCGTCTACCAGTTGCTGTGCGAGGAGGGCTTCGTCAGGGAGTCCATCGAGCTGGATCCGGAGGCGGTGCTGGAGTATCTGCAGCCGATCATCGAACCGGCGCTGGCCGAAGAGTTCACCTTCACCCGGAGCTGGATGCGCCATCAGGCGGCCCGGGTCGGCGATCCGCGCTCCCCCGCCCACCAGTTGGGCAAGCAGCTCAATCTGCCACCCGCCTACCTGTTGATCCACCGGGTCACCCTGAGCACGATCGGGGTGCTGTGCCAACTGGGGTCGGCGGTACGGCTGCGTGACGAACTCGAGGCCTGGCTGCCCGGCTTCGTACCCGAGGAAGAGCCGCCCGGCCCGGACCTCACCGAAGCCGACATCGTCCTCGGCGCGGAGGGCGGCACGCGCATCGGTGCGGACCTCGGCAAGGAGGCCGTCGAAGAGACCACGGCCTGAGCCCGCATGCCGGGGCGGCCGCCCGCTCCGGCATGCGGGAGGGGACGGCCCGCCCGGCTGCGGGAGCGGCCGGGCAGCCCCGGGGTGCGCCTACCCGGGCCCACTGTCCCGGTGAACACGCCCGGCCTCACCACCAGCTCGAATCCAGGCGCCCCTCGATGGCACGGAGGTTCGTCCGCGCGCAGGTGTCGCAGTAGTAGCGGCGCTCACCGTTCTCGACGGAGAGCGTCCAGGTCGGCGGGGTGCCCTCGGCGACCGCGCCGCAGCCGGCACACACCGTGTTCCCGTCCGCCGACCCCGCCTGTTCATGCGTGCTCTGGTCCACCGTCCGACGATATCCCCGTCAACCACGGCAAGCGGGATCCCACGCACCACGGGGCCCGCCCTGTCGGACGGACCCCGTGGTGGGCGACAGCAGCGCAGCGCCCTACTGCCTTACTGCATCACGGCCATGGCCAGCGCACGGCGGGCACGGAGCGACGCGCGCTCGGCACGCCGCTGCATACGCCGCGCGGCGGCGAGCCGATGGGCCCGGCGTTCTGATTCGGCCTCCCGCAGGCGTTCGTGCATATGGGCACGCGCCAGGGCTTCTGGGATGAGTTGCATGGCGAGGTTCCTGTTCTGACGCGACTCGATCGCGTCGACGTTCACGGGGACGGGGGTGTCGGTGAGAGAGGGGTTCATCGTGAGGTCCTGCTTCTGGGGATCCCGGGTGAGGGGATGGTCGATCGTTCCTGTACCGAGGGCGTTCATGCCGAAACCGGGTTCTTGCGCGGACGGCCACGCGGCCGCTTCCGCGGCACGACGACGCCCTGGACGAAGAGCTCGCCACCCCAGACGCCCCACGGCTCCCGCCGGTCCTTTGCGCCGGCGAGGCAGGCCTCACGGACGGGACAGGTCTGGCACAGGGTCTTGGCGTACTCGACGTCGGCCGGGGACTCCGCGAAGAAGACCTCCGGGTCGTAGGTACGGCACGGAACGGCGGCGCCGAGGCGGTCGATCTCGTCGTCGAGCTCGGTGAGGGGAAGCAAGGAGTTCTCCTGAGGGTCGGGCGGAGGGATCAGGTCGGTCGCTACGGACGGGGTGTGCGTCTGGAGTTGCACGGTGGTGTGTTCCTCGTCTGTTCGGCCCGGCTGGTGGCGGGCGCTTGGGCAAACAAAAGGGCCGCGGATCCCGGTGTGGGTTCCGCGGCCCTGGAAGGTGCCGACCTGATCGCGCCGATCAGGCTGGATCTCTCCAGGGTTCGAGCCCGCGGTGGGCCCACATGTCATGCGTCTGGTACTGCTTCCGGGATTCGGCACCGTTGGCCGCCGCGAAGGCAAAGGCATTCGCCGGTGCCGCTGCTGCTACCGCAGGTGCCTCGGTCGGTCGCGCGGTGCGCTCACTGCGCGTCAGCACAGCGAGGGACTCGGGGCGCGCGACCTCGGTACCGGACAGGCGACCGAAGCCGGACAGACCGGTGCCAGGGAGCGAAGAGCCGAGCGGGCAGGCGGCGACGACCGAGAGATCGGTCATTTTGTTGGTCTCAATGAAGCTGATCACTGGGCTCGCCTCCTCTCGGCGTCTCGGTGGACCGGGAATCCCGTTCCAGGGCGTTCAAGTACAACACGGATCGAGCGGATCTCGGAAGAAACCGTTGTCTCCGTTGCTTCCGAAGGCTATGGGGCTGCGCTCCGCGCGCGCAAACTATTTTTCCGACGAGTTTTCCGCGGGTCCTTCGGACGCCTCTTCCGAGGCTCCCACGAGCTCCTCGCCGGCACAGATTGCCAGCACGTCACTGCCGAAGCGGTCGAACTTGCGCCGCCCCACTCCTGAGATGGCCGCAAGCTCCGATTCGGTTCCCGGAACGGCCTCCGCAATCGCCATCAGTGTCTTGTCGGTGAAGATGCAGTAGGCGGGCTGCCGGAGAAGCGCGGCCTGCTCGGCCCGCCACTCGCACAGCCGCTCGTAGAGCGCCTCGTCGAGCTCCGAGGGGCAGCCCTCACACCGCATCAGCTTCATCTCGCCCGCGTCCGTCAGCGTTCTGTTGCAGACCCGGCAGCGCGCCGGGCTGCGGTGCCGGGGACGCCGGGCCACCGCCGCCACCCCGTCGCCGCGCTCGATGCCCCCGGAGACCGCGCCCGGCGTGCGGCGGCCGGGTGCCGCCCCCGAACCGGGCCGCAGGCCGTTGAGGAACCGGCTGGCGCGGCGGGAGGCACGCCCCCCGGGAGAGCGCGCCAGCGACCAGGACAGGCCCAGATGCAACCGGGCGCGGGTGACGCCGACATACAGCAGCCGGCGCTCCTCCTCCATCTGTTCCTCGGTCCTGGCATAGGTGATCGGCATCATGCCCTCGGTCAGGCCGACCAGGAAGACGGCATCCCACTCCAGGCCCTTGGCCGCGTGCAGGGACGCCAGCGTCACCCCCTCGACCGTCGGGGCGTGCTGGGCGTTGGCCCGCTCGTCCAGCTCGGCGACCAGATCGGCGAGAGTGGCGGCGGGCCGCTCCCGGGCGAAGTCCTCGGCGAGCCGCACCAGGGCCGCAAGCGACTCCCAGCGGTCCCGCACCGCGCCCGAACCGGCCGGCGGCCGGCTGCTCCAGCCCATGTCGCTGAGCACCGCCCGCACCTCGGACGGCAGGTCCAGAGCGTCGTCGAGCAGCGCGTCGTTGCCGCCGAAGCGGGCAGCGCCCCGCAGCTTGACGCCCGCCTCACGCACCTCCAGCCGCTCGAAGAACCGCTCGGCCCCCCGCAGCTGATACGGCACACCGACATCGGCCAGCGCCTGCTCGTAGACCTCGGACTGGGCATTGACACGGAACAGCACGGCGATCTCGCTGGCCGGCACGCCGGAGGCGATCAGATCGCGGATCCGGCGGGCGGTGCCCTCGGCCTCGGCGGGCTCGTCGGCGTACTCCGTGTACACCGGCTCGGGTCCCGCCTCGCGCTGCGAGATCAGCTCCAGGCGGTGCTCGGCAGCGCGGCCCTTGGCCTGGGAGAGCAGACCATTGGCGAGATGCACGACCTGGGGACTGGAGCGGTAGTCACGGACGAGCTTGACGACCGTCGCCTGCGGATGGCGGGTACGGAAGTTGAGGAGGTGGTCGGGGGTGGCGCCGGTGAAGCTGTAGATCGTCTGGCTGGCGTCGCCGACCACACAGAGGTGGTCGCGGTCCCCCAGCCACAGCTCCAGCAGCCGCTGCTGGAGCGGGCTGACGTCCTGGTACTCGTCCACGACGAAGTGCTGATACTGCGCACGGACCTGCTCGGCGATGTCGTGCCGGTCCTGCAGCACGCCGACCGTGAGCAGCAGCACGTCCTCGAAGTCGATGCTGCCCCGTTGCCGCTTGAGCTCCTCGTACGTGCCGTAGATCTGCCCGATCTCCGCCGGGTCACGAGGGGCCTCACGGCCGGCCTTGACGACCGCGGCCGGATAGTCGGCCGGCACGGTCTGGGTGACCTTGGACCATTCGATCTCGGCGGTGACATCGCGCAGCTCATTGCGGTCCAGCCGGATGCGGCAGCGGGCAGCGGCCTCGGCGACCACCTGGATCTTGCGCTCCAGCAGCCGCGGGACCTCGCCGCCGACGGCCTTCGGCCAGAAGAACTGCAACTGCCGCAGGGCCGCGGAGTGAAACGTCCTGGCCTGGACGCCGCCGGCACCGAGCTGCCGCAGCCGGCCGCGCATCTCGCCCGCCGCCCGGGCCGTGAACGTGACAGCGAGCACACTCGCGGGCTGCAGAATCCCGGCGCGCACGCCGTAGGCGATCCGGTGGGTGATCGCGCGGGTCTTGCCCGTGCCGGCACCGGCCAGCACACACACCGGACCGTGCAGAGCCGTCGCGACCTCGCGCTGCTCGGGGTCGAGCCCTTCGAGCACCGCGTCGGCCGAGTCCGGCACCTGCGGGAAAAGAGAGGAGTCCGTTGCTGCTGTCACCCCGCCATGCTGCCAGGTCCGCAGAGGCGCCCGGGAAGCCTGTCCACAGCCGCCGGACCCCGGTCGTACTTCCCGCCTCCGCTGTGGACAGCCGCCGCCACGCGGCCTCGGCGGGTGCTTTGCTGGGGTCAGCGGAAGGAGATGAGGAGGGAGACGGGGGGCGGGGC
>NZ_SDIG01000228.1:0-8444 GCF_004122755.1 Streptomyces sp. TM32 | reverse complement strand
GGGGTCGACGGCGTAGGGGCGGAGGGCGTGGCGGCGGAATTGCCGTCGGTGGGGCGCTTGCTCGGTTCGCTGTGCGGATTCATGGCTCGAAGATCCCGCGGCAGGCCGCCGCGCCGCGACCCCTGTGGATAACTCGCGGGCGACGAAGTTGTCCACAGCCCCGGGCGGGGGTTCGCGCATTGTCAGTGGCATCGGGTTGCATGGAGGCATGAGCAACGATGATCTGCGTGCCGCCGCCGATGCCGTCCTGTCCCGACTCGTCGGGGACCCCGGCGGCGAGGCCAGGCTGCGCGAGGATCAGTGGCGGGCGATCGAGGCGTTGGTTGCCGACCACCGCCGGGCGCTGGTCGTGCAGCGGACGGGCTGGGGCAAGTCCGCGGTCTATTTCGTCGCGACGGCGCTGCTGCGCGAGCGCGGCAGCGGGCCGACCGTGATCGTCTCCCCGCTCCTTGCGCTGATGCGCAATCAGGTCGAGGCCGCCGCGCGGGCCGGGATCCGGGCACGCACGATCAACTCCGCCAACACCGAGGAGTGGGACACCGTCCAGGCCGAGGTGGCGGCCGGCGAAGTGGATGTCCTGCTGGTGAGCCCCGAGCGGCTCAACAACCCCGATTTTCGTGATCAGGTACTGCCCAAGCTCGCGGCGGCGACCGGTCTGCTGGTGGTCGACGAGGCGCACTGCATCTCCGACTGGGGCCATGATTTCCGGCCGGATTACCGACGGCTGCGCACCATGCTCGCCGATCTCCCGCCCGGTGTGCCGGTGCTCGCGACCACCGCCACGGCCAATGCGCGGGTGACCGCCGATGTCGCCGAGCAGCTCGGGACGGGCGAGGGCTCCACCGAGGCACTGGTGCTGCGCGGGCCGCTGGACCGGGAGAGTCTGAGTCTGGGCGTGCTTCCGCTGCCGGACGCCGCGCACCGGCTCGCCTGGCTCGCGGACCATCTGCACGAACTGCCGGGCTCGGGAATCATCTACACCCTCACGGTCGCCGCCGCCGAGGAGGTCACGGCCTTCCTGCGCCACCGGGGGCACACCGTCTCGTCGTACACCGGTAAGACGGAGAACGCCGACCGCCAGCAGGCCGAGGACGATCTGCTCGCCAACCGCGTCAAGGCGCTGGTGGCGACGTCCGCGCTGGGCATGGGCTTCGACAAGCCCGATCTGGGCTTCGTGGTGCACCTCGGGTCGCCTTCGTCCCCCATCGCGTACTACCAGCAGGTGGGCCGGGCCGGCCGAGGGGTGAAGCATGCCGAGGTGCTGCTGCTGCCGGGGCGTGAGGACGAGGCGATCTGGAAGTACTTCGCGTCGCTGGCCTTCCCGCCCGAGGAGCAGGTGCGGCGGACCCTGGACGTCTTGGCCGCGGCCGGCCGACCGGTGTCGCTGCCCGCCCTGGAACCGCAGGTCGACCTGCGCCGCTCGCGCCTGGAGATCATGCTCAAGGTGCTCGATGTGGACGGCGCCGTGCAACGCGTCAAGGGTGGCTGGACGTCCACCGGTCGGCCCTGGTCGTACGACGCCGAGCGCTATGCGTGGGTGTCGCGTCAGCGCGAGGCCGAGCAGCAGGCCATGCGGGAGTACGCGACCACGGCGGGCTGCCGGATGGAGTTCCTGCGGCGGCAGTTGGACGACGAGGCGGCGGTGGCCTGCGGTCGCTGCGACAACTGCGCCGGGGCACGCTTCAGCACCGAGGTGTCGGCCGCTTCGCTGGACGCGGCGCGTGGTGAGCTGGGGCGCCCGGGGGTGGAGGTGGAGCCGCGGCGGATGTGGCCTACGGGGCTGCCGGCCGTCGGCGTCGACCTTAAGGGGCGCATTCCTGCGGGCGAGCTGTCCGCGACCGGCCGAGCCCTGGGCCGGCTCTCCGACATCGGGTGGGGCAACCGCCTGCGGCCGATGCTCGCGCCGCAGGCGCCGGACGGGCCGGTCCCCGACGACGTGTCGGCCGCGGTGGTCACCGTGCTCGCCGATTGGGCCAAGGGGCCCGGTGGTTGGGCCTCGGGCGCGGCCGATGCCCCGGCCCGCCCGGTGGGCGTCGTCGCGCTCTCCTCGCGCAGCCGCCCGCAGCTGATCCGGTCGCTGGCCGAGCGGATCGCCGCGGTCGGCCGGATGCCGTTCCTGGGCACGGTGGCCTCGGCGGACGACGGTGTCGAGGGCAGGATTCCGCGCAGCAACAGCGCTCAGCGGCTGCGGGCGCTGCACGGTTCGCTGAGCGTGCCTCCGGAGCTGGCGCAGGCCCTCGCCTCGGCGGGTGGCCCGGTGCTGTTGGTGGACGACTACGCCGACACCGGCTGGACAGTGGCCGTGACCGCCCGGCTCCTGCGAAGAGCGGGCGCCGAGGGGGTGTTTCCGCTGGTCCTCGCCGTACAGGGCTAGGAGCGGTACGTTCCCGGCCGATTCCGCGACGGACAAGCACATCGGCAACTTTCCGGGAGATTCCGGGCACCGGCGGGAATTGCTCGTTGCCGCATGCGTGTACGACGGCAAGAATTGGAATGCTTCCCCGTACCGGCCGTCCATGGTCAGGCAGCGCCGTGCCATGGTGCGCACCCGTGCCCGGTCACCGCCCGACCCGTGGACGCCTAGACGAAGGGAGGAACATGACCTTCGGCTTCGCTCCGCCCCCGCATGTGTCGTTGCCCGTGTCCGCCGATTCCGCCGCGCGACTGGGACGGATGCTGGTGCCCGCCGAATGGGCCTCGGCCGGGATTCCGGTGCTGCGCAATCCCCGTGAGCTCGTCGCCGATCTGCACGATCGCCATCGTCCGGGGCCGTCGACCGCCATCATCGCGGTGCTCGACGCACACGACCGGGTGACGGCCAGCGCCTCGTTCACCGAGTTCGCGGCCGCGCCCGACGGCTGGGAGTTCCGCAATGCGCTGCTGGCACATCTGCGCCGGGTCATCCCGCACGACCTGCGTTTGCGTACCCCGGTCCGGACCGCGGTGCTGCTCTACTGCCGTGAGGGCGAGCCCCGTTGGACGGAGACGGACGGGGCGTGGATGTGGGGGCTGCGCGACGCCTGCACCCTGCACGGGCTCCGCTGCGGGGCGTACATCACGCTGACCCCGAGCCGCTGGCAGGTATTGGGAGAAGGCCGTGGCGGGCGCCGCCCCAGGCCCCCCGCCACGGACCTGCCGGTCCCCGAACCGCGTCGCCCGGACGCGGGACGTGCGGAGCCACGTCGTACGACGGCAGCGCGACCGGATTCGTCGCGCACCGCCGCGAAGGCCGTCGTCCCGCAGAGCCGGCCGCTTCCACGGCGCGCGGGCGGCGCCCCGGAAGCACACCGGCACACGGCGGCGCGCTGAGGCGGACCGAGCGGCCGCGCCCCTACCGGGGGTCACGCTCACCGCGAACGGCGGCCGTGCCTCTCGGGGAAGCCGTCTCACCTGTCGGCACGCGCGGCGTCCGCACACCGTGGGCGCGGACGCGCATGCGAGCCCGTCGGCCCTGCAGGACCGACGGGCCGTTGCGAACCGACAGGTTCAGGCGTGGGCGCCGAGGACGGCCGTGATCCGCTGCGGGTCGCCGCAGACGATCAGCAGCACGCCGGCACGGGCCATGGCCGCCGGCAGCGCCCTCCCGGTGACCTCGTCCGAACCACCATTGACGGCGACGACCACAACGGGCCGGCCGGTGGCGCGCTCGGCGGCCGCGTCCGCGTAGAACACATCGTCCGTGGCGTCGTGTTGGGCCCAGTACGAGGCCTCGCCGAACGAGAGCTCATGCGCGGCCCACGGGTGGGCTTCGCCGGTGGTCAGCACCAGGATTTCGCCCGGCGCACGCCCGGAGTCCAGCAGCAGGTCGACGGCCTCGTCGGCAGCGTCGACGGCACCGGCGGCGGGTGCCGGGATCAGCTGGAGCTGCGCTCCCGCGGCGGTACCGGTCTTGCCGGCCGGCGGCTGCAGGGAGCTGGTGCGCTGCGCCGGCGGAGCGGCGACAGGCCCACGCGACGGGGCAGCAGGTCCGGGCTTGCCCGGACGGACGCTGGCCGCCGGAGCGCCACGCGGAGGCGCGGGGCGGGGACCGGGGCCAGGAACAGGACGGGGGGTCGGCGCGGTACGGCCGGCGGCCGAAGTTGCGCGGGGACCCGGGACACTCTCGTGAATCTGAGGCTCCTCGGGGATGAGAGGCATAAAGGGATGTCTATCAAACGTAAGTGCGGAACACGCTACCGGGTACCGAATTGATGTCCGTACCACTCAGAAATCGAAGCCGAGTTGGCCACCGGCTTCCAGAGCGGCTGCTTCGGGGGTGATGCGCACCTTCTTCAGATGCCGCCACCGGGGCAGGGCGTCCATGTAGGACCACGACACTCGGTGGTGCGGCGTGGGACCGTACTCCTCCAGGGCGATGCGATGGGTCGGCGAGGGGTAGCCTGCGTTGGCCGCGAAGTCGAAGTCGGCGTAGGCCAGACCCAGTTCGGCCATCATCGCGTCGCGCCGCACCTTGGCGATCACGGACGCGGCGGCGACCGCGATGCAGGACTGGTCACCCTTGATGACCGTGCGGACCCGCCATGGCGCACCCAGGTAGTCGTGCTTGCCGTCCAGAATGACCGCGTCCGGCCGGACCGGCAGCGCCTCCAGGGCGCGTACGGCCGCGAGCCGCAATGCCGCGGTCATGCCCAGCTCGTCGATCTCCTCCGGCGAGGAGTGCCCGAGGGCGTACGACGTGACCCACTCGCCGAGCACCTCGCACAGTTCGGTGCGGCGCTTGGGAGTCAGCAGCTTGGAATCGGTGAGTCCGTCGGGCGGCCGGCGCAGACCGGTGATGGCTGCGCAGACGCTGACCGGACCGGCCCACGCTCCGCGTCCGACCTCGTCGATACCTACAACGATCTTGGCGCCCGTCGTGGCGCGCAATGATCGCTCGACGGTATGGGTGGGGGGCTCGTACGGCATGGCGCCAGCCAGGTTACGCCTATTCGGCGCAGCCGTCCGCACCGGATCCGCACCCAGCGGAAAACGGTGTCCGTGCAGGTGCGAGCGGAACCGGGACGGCACCCTACCAACGGGTACCCGGCGGCGACCCCGGAGGGCGCGACGCGTCGCGCTCCCGTCCTCTCCCACCCCCGCCCTCGGCGAATTCGCCGCCTCTCACCGGCCGTTGGAGGGGACCGGGGGACGGAAGGAGTCACGGACGGACGGTCCGTGGCGGGCGAGGGGAGCTACGGCGCGGCAGTGCTCAGTCGGTGTGGACGGGGGCCCAGGACGGGAGGGGTTCGGTGCCCGCCAGCCATGCCTCGGGCGGGGTGCCCGCACCACCGGCGGCCACGATGCCGCCGACGATCGCGCAGGTGGTGTCGACATCGCCGCCCGCATGAGCGGTGGCCCAAAATGCCCGCTCATAGTTGCCAAGATGCCGGGCGGCGGCCCAGAGGGTGAAGGGCACGGTGTCGTGGGCACTGGTACGCCGCCCGCAGCCCAGCACGGCGGCGACGGTGCCGGAGTCGGCGTAGTCGAGCATGTCGCGTGCCCGGCGCAGACCGGCCTGTACGGCGCTGCGCGGGATCAGCTCCAGTACGCCGTCCAGCAGCTGCTCGGGGCCGAGGTCGCGGGTCGGGTCGGCCACCAGGGCGGCCGCGGCGGCGACGGCCATGGCACCGACAACGGCCTCGCGGTGCTGATGGGTGGTGTAGGCGGAGATCTCGGCCTGGTGGGTGGCCTGCTCGGGGTCGTCGGCGTACCAGGCGCCGAGGGGAGCGATGCGCATGGCGGCTCCGTTGCCCCACGAGCCCTGGCCGTTGAAGAGTCCGGACGCCAGCTCACGCCAGTCGCCGCCCTCGCGGATCAGCCGCAGCATGCGGTTGACGGCCGGACCATAGCCACGGTCGAAGTCGTGGTGGTCGGCGAAGGAGCGGGCGAGGGAGTCCTGGTCGATCCGCCCATGGGTCGTGAGCTCGGCCAGGACGGAGCACGCCATCTCCGTGTCGTCGGTCCACTGCCAGGGGGCGGGTGGCAGCTCGCGGCGCTTGAGGGAGGGGTAGTGGGCGGGGACGAAGAACTGGGATCCGAGGGCGTCACCCACGGACAGGCCGCGCAGGCTGGCCAGAGCCCGCGCCCGGCGGTCTGCGTCACGGTGATCGAGGGTCATCGGTGTGCACTCTAACCGGTGGCTCCATAAGGCTCCGGTTTACACCAGCGCGCGAAGGGCCGGTCGAGGGTGTAGCGGCCGTTCCCGCCGAGCAGCAGGGTGCGCCGTTCCGCATTGCCCGGATTGGACAGCGACTCGAAATCGGCCACCGTCCAGTGGAACCAGCGCATACAGAACAGCCGCATGGTGAGCCCGTGCGTGACGATCAGGACGTTCGGCGGGTGATCCGGGGCCTCGAAGCTGCGCCACAGGCTCTCCAGGAACGCCCCGACGCGGTCGTAGACGTCCGCTCCGGACTCACCCTGGGCGAACCGGTAGAAGAAGTGTCCGTAGGCGTCGCGGTAGGCCTTCTGCCGTCGTACGTCGTCGCGGTCCTGCCAGTTCCCCCAGTCCTGCTCGCGTAGTCGGGGCTCCTCGCGGACCCGGACCCTGCCGGGATCGAGGCCGAGCGCCCGGAAGGTCTGGTGGGTGCGACGGTAGGGCGAGACGTAGGCGGATACCCGCTGGTCACCGAACATCTCGCGCAGCGGGCCGCCGGCCGCCTCCGCCTGTCGCAGCCCGGCCGGGGTGAGCGAGAGCGCATGATCGGGTTCCCGCTCGTAGACGGTGTCATCGACGTTCCCCTCCGACTCTCCGTGGCGGATGAGAACGATGCGTCGGGGCCGAGCCATGCCGCCAGCCTAAATCTCCCGCTCTGTACACGCCGCACGCCCCCTGGCCCGCGGTCCGGACCTTGCAGCACAGCACTCGTCCTGCCTGTGTGGCCACGGTCCGTTCCTGGCCTGACTGGTCCGTTCCCGGCCTGCCTGAGGTGCCTGAACTGCCTGAGGTGAGGTACGGCCGCACTCCTGCCCGGGACCGTCGGGCACGATCCCCTCACGACCCCGTTGCGTTCGGCAGGGCGTCTCGACAGCGATCCGCCGTCGTTCAGCCGCCGGTCACCGCAGGACGTGATGCTGGCGTGCCATGAGACCCGCACAGGCATCGATCCCCCAATCAAACGCAACACGCGTTGCATTACGATGAGGATGACACGGTCCGGCCACTAACGCAACAAGGATTGCAATTGACTGAGGACGAAGCCAGCAGCGACCGGCGCACGACCGACGGCTCCGCGCCGGCCCCCGGCACCCGGCGCCCCGGCGGCCGCACCGCCCGCACCCGCGCGGCCGTCCGCGACGCCGTACTGGCCGGGCTCACCGAGCACGGCTATCCCGGCTTGACCGTCGAATACGTCGCCGAGCACTCGGGCGTGCACAAAACGACGCTCTATCGCCGCTGGAAGGACCTCGAGGGCCTGGTGGCGGACGCTCTGGACCTCGCGGGCGAGGACGACTGGACCCCGCCCGACACCGGGTCCCTGGAGGGTGATCTGCGCGCCCTGGCCCGCGAGGTCGTCGCCTCCTTCGCCGATCCCGCGGTGGCCGCATCGGGCTCCGCGATGATCGCTGCCGGCTTCCGGTCGGAGCGGGCGGCCGCGGCGCTGCGCGGCTACTACACCGAGCGGTTCGCGCGCTGTGAGGTCCTCGTCGAACGTGCCGTCCTGCGCGGGGAATTGCCTGCGCCCCAGGAAGCCGTAGCGGGCCTCCCGGCGCGTACCCGGGCACACACCGCCGCCGACACCGCCGACACCGCCGACACCGCCGTGAGCGGCGCGATCGATGCCGGTGCGCTGGTCCGCTCGGTCTCCGCACCGCTCTTCTTCCGCCTGTTCATCACCCGGGAACCGGTCGAGGCCGCGCACGCGGACCAGGCCGCGGCGGCCACCCTGGCGGCCGCCCGGGCCGGGGCGTTCACCCTCGACAGCGCCGCAGACTCCCCCCACGGCACGGGCGCCTGGACGCGGCGCCCGTCATACCGTCCATGACGGTTCGAGCTGGACCACGTCCCCCGCGATGGCCCGGACGTCCGCGGCTATCTGAGCCCGCAGCGCCAACCGCTCCACCCGCTCGGGCCGGTACTTGCCCCGCTCGGCAGCCGACTGCCACATCGACAGCACCAGGAACTCCTCGCCCGGCGCCCGCCCCACCATCCCCCGCAACATTCCCGGCGAACCCGCCATCGCCGGGTTCCAGACCTTCTCCTGCATGAGCATGAAGTGGTCCACCCGGTCCTGGTACACCTGGCTGTGCGCCAGCCGCAGCACGTCCACATCACCGAACGACGGGCGGAAGCCCACCTTCACGTCGAACTCGTGCTCAAACAGGCGCACCTGTGCGTCCTTGTACGTACCGACCTGGGCTGCCGCCAGCCGGTCGTGCGAACGCGCCATGAAGGAGTCGTAGAATGCCCGGCTCTCCCAGAAGGCGACCAGATGCGCGACGCCCGGCCGCCCCCGGCTCCACCC
>NZ_SDIG01000023.1:0-62563 GCF_004122755.1 Streptomyces sp. TM32 | reverse complement strand
CCACCGGTCTTCTTTCCAGCCCCAACGGGAGGGGGCGGACCGCAGGACGAAGTCCGGAGGAGCGGCACCGCAGCCGACCACCCACGCCCGCCGCAGGCGCAACGGCGAAACACCACCACGGCGGGAAAGCCGACGACGTGGGGGGGCGCCGCAAAGCGCAACGCCACCACGGCGGGAAAGCCGACAACGTGGGGAGAAAGCAAAGCGCAGCGGAGGGGCCGACGGCCGGGGCGGATCAGCCCGCGTCGACCCTTCCGGCACGGGTGGGGGCGACGGCGGGCGGCTCCTCCGCGGTGGGGCAGGACACCGGGGTGGGCACCTTCGACAGGGAAGCGAGCACCACGCAGGCCAGAGCGGCGCTCGCGACCAGATAGGGCAGGGCCACCTCGTGCGTCACGGCGGTCGCGGCGATCGGTGGGGCCAGCAGCAGTCCGGCCGAGCGGACGGTCTCCACTGCGGTGAAAGCAGGGCCGGCCGTTCCGGTGGAGCGGAACATCGTCATCTCCACTGCCACCTGGGCCAGCCCCAGTCCCAGGCCGAGCAGCACCCGGCCACAGATCAAGGCCAAAAGCCCATCGGCGGCGTATTCCCACACGAATCCCGCTGTGCACACCAGGGCAGCGACAGGCAGCATCCGGCGATCGAGCCTTCGATAGCAGCGCCGGGTGGCGGGCAGCGTGAGCAGTGCGGACACGCTCGGCAGGAAGATCAATACGGTGACGACGAAGGAACCCGGAGATACTCCGGGGAATGCCGCGGCGTATCGGACGAAAAACACCCGCGGGACGGCGAGGGCGAAGTCGAATGCCACGCCGATCAGGGCTGCTTGTGTGAGCAGCAACCACCAACGCCGCACCCCGACGTTATTCATGGGAGCGGGTGCGCTCTTCCTCCGTGTGACCGGAAGCCGTCGCAGTACCCGAAGGATCAGTACGGCGAGAAGGAGATCAACCACCGCGAAAGCCGAGACGCCCAGGCGCGGATCGGGCAGTCCCGATACCCATCCGCCGACGAGCGTGGAGGCCACTGCCGCCACATGAAAGACCACGACCATGGAGCGCACCGCGACCAGCCGCGCATGCTGCCCATCGCGCTGCCTTTCCACCGCCCTGCGTGAATGCTCCGCAACGAAGGCCGGATACGCCAACAACAAAGCGGCGTTGGCGGCTACGGCACCGGCCGAGAGCACGGTGAAGCCGGCGTAGTTCGGCGCAAAGCCCACACAGGCGTCGAAGACTGCCGCACAGCACAATCCGATGAGCACGAGCCGGTGCAGCGGCCAGCGGCGGGCCGCCAGGCCCCACAGGGGAAGCGCGATCAGCCCGACGATCCGGCAGATCCACAGGAACTGTCCGGTCGCCGCCGGACTGTTGATCCCGTACACGCGGTGGAACAACTGCGGCAGGAAGGGCATCAGCGCGGTCTCACCGATGAGATAGATCACCATGACCGCGATCAGCAGCATGCGCAGCAGGAGGCTCGGCCGAACAGGGGGATCCTCCACCGGTGAACTGCCGGTCATGGCAGGCCTCCGGTCGTGGTGTGCGCCTCAGTGATTTCCCTGGATTGCACTGGAGGGGTGGTGAGCGCCGTGCCGGCCACCACGCCGGGAAATGCGAAAGATCTCACGCCCGCGAGGAAGGGAGCGCCGAGAATCCGTTTTTTCATAGCTATGGCACCGCCAAAGAACCGTAGGTGTCGGAAGGTTCGGGATTCGCAGCCTGGGCGACATCCCGAGCTGCGGCAGGGGACTCAAGCGGAAGCACCCCTCCGTCATTACTTAGGTAAGCCTAACCTAAGTAATGACGGAGGGGGCTGATAAGCCCGCTTACGGCAACAGCGGGGCCGCAACCTTCCCCGTCCGCCCGCGCGTCCTGAAGGGCACCATGTTCAGTTTCGGCGCACACCTCACCGGCCTCCTGACCTCATCGATTCGCCAACTGCTCGATTTCGCCTGGACGCAGACCCGGGCCTGCGCTTTTGCCATCGCGCTGCTGTCCGGGGTGGCGGTGTCCACCCTGCTGCCCGGACTCCCGGTGGCCCGGTACGACCTGCTTGTCGCCTACGGCGTGCTGATCACCCTGCTGTTCTGGCTGCGTGGCTGGGAGACCGGGCGGGACATCGCCGTCATCGCCGTCTGCCACGTCATCGGCCTGGCCTTCGAGCTGGTGAAGGTGTCCCTCGGCTCGTGGAGCTACCCGGAGCCGGCCGTGCTGAAGTTCGCCGGCGTCCCGCTGTACGGCGGGTTCCTCTACGCGGCCGTCGGCAGCTACGTCTGCCGGGCCTGGCATCTGTTCGACCTCGAACTGGTCCGCTACCGGCCCAGGGCGACCGCGGCGGTGGCCGCGGCCGTCTACCTCAACTTCTTCACCCACCACTGGCTGCCCGATGTGCGCTGGCCGTTGGCCGGACTGCTGGTGGCCGTCACGGCGGGCACCGTCGTGCACTTCACCGTGCGCGGGGTACGCCGACGGATGCCGCTGGCGTTGTCGTTCGTGCTGATCGGCTTCTTCCTGTGGGTGGCGGAGAACCTCGCCACCTACCTGGGCGCCTGGCGCTACCCCTACCAGCTCCACGGCTGGCAGCCCGTCGCCGTGGACAAGATCGGCGCCTGGTCCCTGTTGATCAGCATCACCGTCGTCCTGGTGGCAGCCGCCGGCTGGCCGGGCACGGCCCGTCGACACAGCTGACCGGTTCGCCGGCCGACCTCCGCGACCGCTACCGGTCCTCCTGCCCCAGGCCGGGCCGGGAAGACCGGTTGCCGCCGTGGGGCGCCACGAGGCGGCGGGCCCGGCCGGAGCGCAGGTACGCGCCGGTGACGATCACGAGCGCCGCACATCCGTAGGCCCAGGCCTGGAGGGGGAATCCGGGGAGGAGCCGGCCGCCCAGGTAGAGGGCGGTGCCGGCGAGGGTGACGGTCAGCCACTCCCAGCGGCCGTCCATGGCGACGAGGGCCACCACGAGCAGCGAGTACCAGGGATAGCTCGGGGAGAACAGGAGCAGGGTCGCGCCGGTGAGCAGCAGGGCGCCGCGCCAGGGGCGCGCCGGGTCACCGCGCCACCACACGAAGAGCCCGATCAGCGCGAGGAGCACGGCCGCGGTCGCGCCGGCGGCGGCGTCCGGCAGCACCAGTCGCAGCAGGGCGAAGCGGTGGACGTGGCCGGGTTCGTAGCCCTCCTCGTGGAGGTACCCGGGCAGGTAGCCCAGGACGCCCGCGCCGGAGGCGGCGACGTAGGGCAGGTAGGCGAGCGCGACGGTGCCGACGACGGCCGCGACGACGCGCAGCACGCGGGCCGGCCCGCGTTGCCCGGACAGGGCTCCGGGCAGGGCCAGGACGGGCAGGATCTTGACCGCGATCGCGGCGCCGAGCAGCGCACCGCGGCGGACTCCCGCGGTGGCGGTGCCGAGCGCGAGCACGACGCACAGCACGCCGAGCGTGTCGATGTGGGCGTTGTTGACCGCTTCCAGTGCGACGGCCGGGCACCAGGCCCACAGCGCGGCCCGGCCCGGGGCCCGCCGCGGGTCGCCGCGCCGGCGCAGGACGCGGAGCAGCGCGAGGGTCGTGCCGAAGACCAGGACGGCGCCGCCGACTTGGAGCGGCTTGTGGCGGCTGTCGGCCGGGGACAGCGTGTGCACGGCGAGGTACCAGCCCTCGGCGAGTGGGGGGTAGATGGTGGGGACGGTGGGCCGGTTGATGCGGACGCAGAGGCCGTCGTCGGTGCGCGTGATCCCCCAGCCCGTGCAGGCCTGTGGTGGGGGGAACAGCCAGTCGTCGCGCAGACGGGTCAGCTGTGGTGCGGCCGGCGGGTGGGCGTAGGGGGAGATGCCGGCGGCCTGGACGCGGCCGTCCCAGGCGTAGCGGTACATGTCGGTGCTGGTGCGCGGCTGCGCGGTGAGCCCGGCCAGCGCGATCGCGGCCGAGCCGGCCAGGACGAGGACGGTCGCGGCGCGGGCCGGGATTTTGCGTACGGTCCACACGGCAGCGGCGAACAGTGCCCAGGCGACGGCGTATCCGGCCAGAATCCGGCCGGGCGCGCTCTGGTTGTCGCCTGAGTGGAGGGTGTGGACGAGGACGGCGGTGAGGGCGGCCAGGAGGGCGGCGGTCACGGCGACGCGGGTCCGGGTCCGGTGGCCGGTCGCCCGTCGGGAACGGGTCGAGGAGAGAGGCGCGGTGGCGCCACCGGGGTCGTGTCGGTGCGGGGCGGCGGTGTCGGTCATGAGCGGTCCGGCCCCCCGGCAGGCGTGGGGTGTGCGGCCTCGGGGCCGGGCTTCAGGTGATGGAATTCCAGGAAGGGGCGGTCGTCGCTGCTCCAACGGCCGGTGAGGGTCCAGCCCGCGGTTTCGGCGGCGCACAGCAGGGCGGTGGTCCCGACGCGCGCCCAGGGAAAGGGGCGGCCGTGGCGGCCGTGGGCGTCCTCGACGCGGACGGTGAGGCGTTCGTCCACGTCCTGCGGGACGGCTTCGGCCAGCAGGCGCCCGTCGGGTCGGGCGAGGTCGCGCAGGCGCGCGAGCAGCGCCACCGGGTCACCGCCGATGCCGACGTTGCCGTCCATCAACAAGACCGTGCCCCAGCGGCCTTCGCCCGGCAGCCGGTCGAAGACGGACCGTTGCAGGGCGGTGGCGCCCAGACGGCGGGTGCGGGCGACGGCGGCCGGGCTGACATCCACTCCGAGCGCCGGGACCCCCCGGGCGGCCAGGGCGGCCACCAGTCGTCCCGGCCCGCAGCCGACGTCGAGGACGGGGCCGGTGCAGCGGTGCAGTACGCCGGTGTCGGCGGCGTCGGGCGCGGCGCAGAAGCGCTCCACGTCCAGGGGCAGCAGCTCGGCCGTCCCGTGGGCGTGGGGGGCGAGCCGGCGCAGGTACAGCGGACCGCGGCCGGCGCGCAGGGCACGCCCGTAGGGGTCGTGGGTCCAGGGCTCCCCGGACTCGACGGCAGGGAGCCGGTCGGCGCGCCGTACCGGTGCCCGGAGCGGGGAGCGGAGCGTGACCTGCCGGGGGTTCTCCTCCGCCACGGTGCGCTCCACCGGCGCGGTCCGGCCGGCGACGGCAGTGCGCCTCCCGTTCGCCGTGCCGCTCATCGGACGGTCTCCGCGAGCGAGGCCAGGGTGGCGGTGAAGCGGGATCCGGGCGGGCAGCAGGCGGCCACCGCGGCGACGCCCGCGGCGGTGTCCACGTCGCGCAGCAACGGCAGGTCACCGTCCGTCAGTCCGGCCTCGACGAGCCGGCGGCGCTGGACGGCCCCGGTGCGGTCGGTGGACATCGGTACGCCGCGGACGAGCACCCGGCGCCCGAGGCGGTGATGGGGCAGTGCGAGGTGCGAGCCACGGACGCCCGCACCTCGCTTGACCAGGATCAACATGCCACCAAACGTAGGGAGGCCAACCCGGTGGCGGGCCGCTCGGCGCGAGGACGTCAGGGGTTCGTAAGGCCTCCGTGCGCCCGCGCGTCCGCGCCGACGGCTCGCCCCATGCCGTCGGCTCGCCCCACGGAGAAGGGGCCGCGCACCAAGGTCACGCACCATGCCGCCGACGACCGCGCCCGAACCCGCGCGCGACGATCCAGAGCGCCGTCACCACGGCCACGGTCACCACCGCGATCAGCCAGTTGCGCGGATAGTCCAGCGGCAGCACCGAGGCGTTGGCCGTCTTCCCCGGCCGTAGCAGCACGGGCAGGGCCACCGTCGTCAACGCGCCCGCGACCAGCAGCGCCCCGCGGACCGGACCGCGCCCCCCGCCGCGCACCAGCACCCACCCGGCCAGCAGCACGAACGGGGCGATCACCGCGTCGTGCAGGAGGACCGCTCCGCCGAGCCACACCAGCACGTCCAGCGGGTCGCGGACGTCCGTCACCAGGGACACCCCGACGCCCATGAGCGCCACACCGGCGGCCCCGGCCACTACGCGCAGCGCTTTCACGCCAGCACCTCCAGTCGGCCGACCCATTTGGTCTGCAGCACGCCCGGCCGATTCGGGGCGATGAGCCGCGCCGGGTATCCGTGGTCGGGGTGGAGTTCCTCACCGTTCACCCGCAGGGCGAGCAGCGTCAGCGGATCGTGGGCGTGCTCCCGCCCCAGTTCCGACACCCGGTAGCCGCCGCTCGGCTCCAGCGACTCCACCCGTACGCGCGCATGCGCCGGCGCCCCCGCACCCGCCAGCAGGTCCGCCACCCGTACGCCGGTCCAGCGGGCCGACGCGCTCCAGCCCTCCACGCACGCGATCGGCAGCTCCACCTCGTGCTGGGGCAGGGCGCGCAGCCCGTCCAGGGTCAGGGTGTACGGCCGCGGGCCGGCCACCACCAGGCGGTACGCCTCGGCGGTGATCCCGCCGACCGCCGCCGCGGCGGCGGTCCGGTTGACCGGCAGCCCCTGCGGGCCCTTGTCGGGGTGGCGGGGCGCGAACAGCGCGAGATCCTTCAGCGGGGTGAAGGACTGGCCCACGGTGGTCAGCGTGACGGCCCCGACGCCGGCGCCCACCGCGGCCAGGAACGCGCGCCGATCGGGACCGTCCTGCACCGGCAGGGCCAGCGTCCCGGACGACCGGCGGGTCCAATGCGCCCTGATCTCGGGGGCCTTGACCGCCAGGTGCAGCAGCAGCGCACCGACGACCAGCCACGCCACCGCGTAGTGCACGGGTACGAACGAGAACGGCCACGGATACCACTGGGCCGTGTTCAGCAGCCCGGTGGCCAACTCGAAGAGCGAAGCGGCCACCAGCACCGCGACCGACAGCCGCTCCAGGGCGTGCTTGACCGACCGCGCCGGCGGCCACTCGAACAACCGCGGATACACCGCCCACAGCTTCGCCAGCAACAAGGGAATCGCCGCGATGCCGGAGGCGACGTGCAGCCCCTGCGTGAGCCGATATCCCCAAGCCGGGCGGCTCGGGATGCTGTCGGCCAGCCAGTCCGGCGGATGCTGCAGGAGGTGGCTGAACAGCCCGGTGACGAAGCACACGGCGAACGCCGACCCCAGCCACCGGCCGATCGAGGTCGCCGTGCGGGCATCGTGCAATCTGCCCTTGAATTCCGGCGGAAAGACTCGCAGTTTCATGTTTTCCATTCCAACGCGGCGCGTGGCCGTCGCGGAACAATTCAACTCTTACGGAACGCTGACATCCGTCGGCGCGACGCCCGCTGACGCCCAATGGCCTTCGGGCGAGAACGTCCTTGGAAAGGGGGCGGAAAAACCCCGCCCCCTACCCCTGGAGATCAGAGGGGGAGCCGCATTCCGACACCGCGCTCCAGCGCGCGGTGCAGGAGTGCGTTCCCCACCGCGATGTCGCAGACGGCCATGCCGATGTTGCTGTTGACGATGATCTCGTCGGCGTGCTCACGGCCGGGCCGCACCCCCGCCAGCACCTCGCCGATCTCGGCCGCCACTTCGGGCAGGCCGTCGGGGAAGTACCCCATGGACGCGAACAGTTCATGCTCCTCGACGCTGTCGACGAGGTACTTGTCAGCGCGCCGGGTGGTACGCGGATCCCAGAAGGTGTTCAGGTCGCAGGGGAGGATCGTCTGTCCGGTGGTGACCCAGGCGTCCTTCACCACCGCGAGCGGCCGGCGCAGGATGACGGTCGCAGAGCTCAGCACTTCCGCGCTCTTGGTGACCGCCTCGGCCGACGCACCCTTGATGATCCGTACCTCCAGTTCGGGTTGCAGCGTCGCGATCAGGGCGTCCGCGGCGGCCCCGTTGGTGTCGTAGACGTGGACGGTCTCCAGCCTGGGCATCGCCAGGGCCGCGTAACGGACATGCTCGATTCCCTGCACGCCGCAGCCGAACATCCCGAACGTGGTGGCGTCGGGGTGCAGCGCGGCGGCGGCCAGAGCCGTCACCGCCGGGGTGCGCATGGCGGTCAGCCACGCCGAGTCCATGACCGCCAACGGCACCCCGGTGTCCACGTCGTTGAGTACGAGCAGCCCGGTGGTCTGCGGAAGAGCGCACGTGCGCGGGTTGTCCGGGTAGCACGCGATCCACTTCATGCCCACGATCCCCGGCCCGGGCAGGTAGGCCGGCATGGCGTGGTGGAAGACGTTGTCGTACGGGTGGACACCGATCTTGGCCGGCATCTCGTAGCGGCGGTGGCCGTGCTCGACCAGGGCCTGGCGGGTCAGTTCCAGGATGGCGTCACGTGTCAGCCCGAGGTGTTCGACGTCCTGTCGGGGCAGATAGATCAGCTCCGAGCCGATCGTGAGCTGATCCGCGAGACGCTGCCGGTCGGTGGGGAAGGTCATGAGGGTCCTTCGCGTGTCGGTCCGCACCCGGCGGCCGTCGTCCGGGTTCCCCGGAGTCTCCGGCCGCCCGGCCCCCGCCGGCATCGCCACGGGTCAGGAACTTCCCCGGTGCTTTTCCTCTCCCCGTAGCAAAGCGGGGATGCCGCTGTCGAGCAGGCGCTGCGTCTTCAGCCCCAGGTGCAAGGTCAACCGGTCACGGCCGTTCTTCAGGTCCCACCCGGTCTTCTTCTCGATCTGGGCCAGCCGGTAGTAGAGCGTCGTCCGGTGGATCATCAGCCGCTCGGACGCGGCCGCGGTGTCCCCCGCGGCATCCAGGAACACCTCGGCGGTGTGGGCCAGGGAGTCGGTGCGTCCGCCCGCGCCGAGCTCGGCGATCTCCGGCGGTACCACCAGCTCAGGAGCTGCCGTCGCGGCGAGCATGAGCGGGCCGTAAACGCCGGTGTCCCGCCAGGAGAGGACCGGTGCCGACTCCGGCAGCCCGGCGGCGGCCCACGACGCCAGCACGGCCTGACGCCACAGGTCAGGGGCCTGCTCAAGGCGGCCGGCAGCACTCAGGCCGACGAACGCGCCGCCCTCTTCCGCGTCCCGCCGCGGCACGTCCCGCCGCACCGTCTCGGCCAGCCGTGCCGCCGCGCGCGCCACCTCGTCCCGGCCGGCCACCAGGGCCACACCGCGGTCCGCGGCCACCGTCGCGAACGCCCGGACCGCCGGCCCGTCGCGGCCGCCCCGAGCGGTGGTCTCCGCGATCACGGCGGCGACCGCCTCCGGGTCCGTGGTCGCATCGGCCGCGATCACCACGATCTCGTCCTCCGCGCCGACCAGCCCTTCGCCGACCAGGTCCGCCGCGGCGCGAGCGGAGCCCGCACCCCCGAGCAGGAGGTCGGCCACCACGGTCCGGCGCCGCCGCTCGTCCTCGGCCACCTGGAGCGACCGCTCCCGAAGCCGCGCCGACAACTGGACCACACACGCGCCCACCTCGTCGTCGAAGCGCTTCGCCTCCTCGTCGATCAGCCACAGGTAACCGAGCAGCCGGCCGTGATCACGAATCGGGTAGCACCGCCGGGCCTTCAGCCCGAGAGACGGGCTGGCAGGAACCGAGAGGGGCTTGTCGGAGGTGGCGATGCCGAAACCGTTGAGGTACGCGGCGACACGGTCCGGCAGCCGCCGGGACAGCACCACGTCGACACGGAGCGTGTCCTCGTCCCCGAAGTGCCGGCTGGACACGAGGAGGCCGCCACGCCGGTCGTCCACGGCGACCGAGCGCTGGATCCGCGCCGCGAGCGCGTCGACCAGCTGCTGGATCGCGTCGGTGTACGGCAGGACCACTGCGACTCCCGCTCTCGATGAACCTCGTACACCGTCGCACGATAGCCCTGCCCACCCCGTGGGTCACCGCCCCCGCCCTGTCACGAACGGTGACCTCGACCTGCCCTCACCAGGGGCCGCGCCCGGCCCGCCCGGAGGAGCGCCGCCGCCGGACCCCTGGCCGCACCGGGTCCACGGGCCCCCGCAACGGGCATCCCCATGGCCCTGGCGCGCATACTGGGATGTATGCCGCATATGGCCGGACTGTACGAGCGAAGCGGCGAGCTCAAGGTCTTGCGGGCGGCGATGGATGCGACCCGTGACGGCCATGGGGAAGCCGTGATGATCGAGGGTGCGCCCGGAATCGGAAAAACCAGTCTGCTGTCCGAGGCCAAGCGGATCGCTGTTTCCGCCGGTTTTCAGGTGGCCGGCGCGCGAGGTTCGGAACTCGAAATCGATTTCCCCTTCGGAGTGGTGCGGCAGCTCTTCGAACCGCTCCTGGCACGGATGACGGCGGCGGATCGGGAGCGCATTCTGTCCGGCACCGCGGGTCAGGCGGCGGTCGTACTGAAGAGAGTCGTTCCCGAACGCTCCCCGGGCGGGGACTTCTCCATGCTGCACGGGTTGTACTGGCTGACCGCGGACATCTCCGACGAGCAGCCCCTCATGATTGCGGTCGACGATCTGCACTGGGCGGACAGCGATTCGCTGAAGTTTCTCCATTACCTCATACCGCGCCTTGAGGACATCCCGGCCTGCGTAGTGGGAACCCTCAGACCATTTGAAGCGGATTCCACGTCGCACACACTCGACCAGATCGTCACCACAGCGCCCTCGGTGCTCGTTTCTCCGTCCAGGTTGAGTGCCGAAGCATCGGCCTCGCTCGTCATCGGTGAATTCGCGAAATCCGGGTCACCCGAACCGGAGGACGACGAATTCCTCACCGCCTGCTGGTCCGCGACCGGCGGGAATCCCCTCCTGCTCAAGGAGCTCGCCGAGGCACTCGCCGGCGAGCACGTCGAGCCCACCGCCGCGCACATCCCGCAGGTCTACGCCCTGGGCCCGCGCGCGATCGCCCGGCGGGTGGCGATGTGGATGCGGCGCCTCCCTCCCAGCTGTGGGCCGCTGACCTGCGCCATCGCGGTGCTCGGGGACGGCGCGGAGCTCAGCCACGCGGCGGAGCTGGCGGGGCTCGACCGGGAGGAAGCACTGCAGGCGGCGAAGAGCCTCGAACACGCCCAGATCCTCCACACCGCCCTGCCGTCGGACGTGCTGAACCCCCGGTGGGGCTTTGTGCATCCGCTCGTACGGGCCGCCGTGTACGAGGAGATCACCCCGGCCGACTGCCACCGCGCCCACCGGACCGCCGCGCACCTGCTCCAGGACTCCCAGGCCGAGATCGAGAAGGTCGCCCTGCACCTGCTGCGCACCCTGCCCTCCGGGGACGCCGAGACCGTGACCCTGCTGTGGTCGGCGGCGCGGAGCGCCCTGGCCCGCGGCTCCCCGGAGACCGCGGCGACGTATCTGCGCCGCGCCCTGGCCGAGCCCCCACCGACCGGTGACCGGCTGGATCTTCTCTTCGCCCTCGGCAGCGCCATGCGGCGGGTGGACAGTGCGGCAGCCGTTCCGTATCTCACCGAGGCGCACGAACTGGCCGGACCCTCACGGCAGCGCGCCGAAATCGCGCTGGCCCTCGGCGGCGCGCTGCTCGCGCTGCGGCGTGCCGAGGAAGCCCTGGCGATCTGGCAACAGGCCCTGGCCGATACGCCACCGCAGGACACCGAGCTGCTCTACCAGCTGAACGCCTGCATCCTTTCGATCCCGCTCTACGAACCCGGGCGGCCGGACCTGCGGAAGGACATCCTCGGCCGCGTCGCGGCGCTGCGCTCCCCCAAACCGAGGGAGAGCATGGGCGGCCGGTACCTGGACTGCGTCATCGCCGGGCACGACGCGGTCATCGGCGACCCGCGGGCGGTCGTCCGGGCGCAGCGCGCGCTCCACGACGCGCCGACCGGGCCGTCCGACGGACAGATGTCGCTGTCCTTCGGCTGGCTGGCCCTGATCAGCGCCGACCGCAGGGAGGTCCTGGGCAGCCTGGACGCCGCGGTCGAGCAGGCGCACCGGCAGGGGTCGGTCAACGACCTGACCGGGGCCCTGGCCCACCGTGCGATGGCGTGGCTGTACCAGGGCAACCTCGACGAGGCCGCCGCGGACGCCGCGGACGCGATGCGCGCCGTCGACGCGGCCTCGCTGGATCTGCGCCGGCTGGTCCTCGGCCCCGTCCAGGCCGAGGTGCAGATCGAGCAGGGTGCGCTGTCGCGTGCGCAGGCCACCCTGGAGTGGACCGGAGTTCCCGATCCCGCGCCGCTCACCGGGCTGATGTACTACGTGCTGTACAGCCGCGCCCACCTCCTGCGCCTCCAGGGCCACACGACAGAAGCCCTCAACACCGCGCTGGCCGCGGGCGCTTCGTTCAGCGCGGCCGGCGGGGACAACCCCGCCCTCGTGCCCTGGCGGTCGGAGGCAGCCCTGTGCCTGCATCTGCTCGGCCGGGACGACGAGGCCCGGACCATGGCCGACGCCGAGCTCAAACTGGCCCGTTACTGGAGCGCGCCCCGGGCCCTCGGCCGCGCGCTGCGCATCGCCGGCACGCTGAGCGAGGGCGACGCGGACATCGGTCTCCTGCGCCAGGCCGTCACCCGGCTGGAGTGCTCCCCGGCCCGCCTGGAGTACGCCAAGGCGCTGGCGGACTACGGGGCGGCGCTGCGCCGGCACGGCGTACGGAGCCAGCCGCGGACCTTGCTCAGCGACGCCCTGGACATCGCCGAGGCCCGTGGCGCGGCGCCCCTCGTCCAGCAGGTTCAGGACGAGCTGCACGTGGCCGGGATCCGCCCGCGGCGCCATGCGGTCACCGGTCTGCAGTCGCTGACGCCGAGTGAGCAACGGGTCTACGACCTCGCCGCCGCCGGGCACACCAACCGGGAGATCGCGCAGAAGCTGTTCGTCACGGCCAAGACCGTGGAGGTCCACCTGTCCAGCGTCTACCGGAAGCTCGGCGTCACCAGCCGGCGCCAGCTCGGTGGGCACGCGGAGCAGACCCACGCGGCGGCCGAACCGGAGTAACCCGTGTCCGCCGTGCCCGACGCGAAGCCGCCCGCCGCCCCGGACGGGCCGCAGGGCGGAGCCCGCGGCCGCCGCGGAACGCGCTTCGCGCCCCGCATCTGGCACAAGCTGCTGGCCCTGTGCATCGCCCTCATGGTCCCCCTCGGGGTGGCCACGTTCTCCCTGGTCGACCAGCAGAACAGCAAGATCGAATTTGCTCGGACCGAGCTGAGCGGCGTTCAGTACCTGCGTCCCTTGAGCGCGTTGGTGCAGGACGTCTCCGACCGCCGTGCGCTGCTGCACCGCGAGATCACCGGGGAGTCCGTCCCGAGGAGCCGCGTCGCGGCGGCCGACCGTGCCGTCAACGCGGACTTCGCGGCGCTCCTGCGGGTCGACCGGCGGCTGCGGGAGCCGCTGCGCACGACCGTCCCCGACCTCTCCGCCAAGGGGAAGAGCGGGCTGGCGCCCGCGGCCCTGCGCCACGACTGGGCGCGGCTGGCGTCCGCTCCGCCCGACGTCCGCGCCGACGTGCCGCGCTACACCCGGCTCATCGGGAACCTGTTGGCGCTCGGTTCCTACGTCGGCGACACCTCGAAGCTGATTCTCGACCCCGACCTCGACACGTACTACACGATGGCCGGGCTGCTGCTCCGCGAGCCGCAGATGATGAACCAGCTCTACCAGATGACGGAGCGGGGCGACGCGATACTGGCCCAGGGCAACCGGTCCACCGCCAACCGGGTACGCCTCGCCTACGACACCACGGTGCTCAACCAGAACCTCCTCCAGCTCAACAGCGATCTGAACCGGGCGTTCGGGGCCACCTCCCACACCGGGCTCCGCCCCGCGATCCAGCCCCTGCTGGCCAAGGCCACCTCATCGGTCCGCGAGGTGACCGGCACCGTGAACCGGGATTTCACGCGCAGCGGCCCGAGTACCCTCCCGCGGGCAGCCTGGTGGGCCCGGGCCACCGGCGCCGTCCGGGCGAACTCGCAGCTGTGGAAAGCCCTGTTCGACCAGGAAGACCACATGCTCAACGCCCGCCTGGACAACCTCCACGACCGCAACCTGCGGGTCCTGGCCGGCATCGCCGCGGTCCTCACCGTGATCATCGTGGTGGTCGCGCTGCTCTCCCGACGCATCACCGGCAATGTGGCGGCCGTGGTGCAGGCCGCGCGGGCGCTGGCCGCGGGCGACCTCACGCGCCGCGCGACGGTACGGAGCCGCGACGAGATCGGCGCGATGGCCACCGCCTTCAACGTCATGGCCGGCAGGCTCCAGGAGAGTTACTCCGCCGTCGAGGAGGAGGTCCGCCAGCGCACCGCGGAGCTGAACCAGAAGACCGAGTCGCTCGGCCTGCTCCAGCACGTGGCCGCCGCCGCCAACGAGGCGGACAGCTGGGAGGACGCGGTGCAGACGGTCCTGGACCTGGTGTGCCGGCACATGGGATGGCCGGTCGGCCACGTCCACCTCGTCGAGTCCACGCCCGGCTCGGGCTCGCACACCGGCCGGCCCGCTCCGGAGCCGGAGTTCACCACGTCGCCCATCCGGCACGTCGAGGAGGAGAACCTGCGGGTGCCGCTGCGCGACATCGCCGCGGCGGCCGGCCTGTACGCGCCGACGGGCCTGCCGGCCACGGTGCGCGCCACCGGCCGCCCGGCCTGGATACGGGACATCACCGCGGCGTCCACCGGGCCCCGCCCGACGTCGCCCGGCGTCGCCGAGGGTGCCGGGGTGACCGGCAGGATCGCCGTCCCGGTCGTCATCGGGAAGGACGTCGCGGCGGTCCTCGACTTCCTGACCCCGGAGGCCATGGACCCGAACGACGCCTTGCTGCGGCTGCTGCTCAACGTCAGCACCCAGCTCGGACGGGTACTGGAACGGTCCCGCGCCGCCGCCGAGCTCCAGGCCTCCAAGGAGGCGGCGGAGGTCGCCACCCAGGCGAAGAGCGCGTTCCTCGCGACCATGAGCCACGAGATCCGCACGCCGATGAACGCGGTGATCGGCATGACCGAAATCCTGCTGGACACCCCGCTCGATGCCGAGCAGACCGAATTCGCTCAGGTCATCCAGAACAGCGGTAACAGCCTGCTCACGATCATCAACGACATCCTTGACTTCTCCAAGTTCGAGGCCGGAAAACTCGATCTCCGGCTGGAGCCCCTCCAGCTTCGGCAGTGCGTGGAATCGGCCTTCGACTTCGTCACTCCGATGGCCGCGGAGAAGCCGGACCTCGACCTGGCGTACCTCATCGATCCGGAACTGCCGGAAGAAATCATCGGAGACATCGACCGGCTGCGCCAGATCCTCATCAATCTGCTCAACAACGCCGTCAAGTTCACCGAATCCGGCGAAGTCGTCCTCAAGGTCGCCCGGGCCGACGGGGAACCGGGCTCCGTCCCCCAGCCGCCGGAAACGCCTTCCCCGCCCGCTCCCGAGGGCACGGACGGCATCATCCGCCTGCACTTCTCCGTGTGCGACACCGGAATCGGCATGGCCGCGGACCGTCTGGGCCAGCTGTTCCGGCCCTTCGAGCAGCTCGACACGTCCACCACCCGGCGCTTCGGCGGGACCGGACTCGGCCTCGCCATCAGCAAGCGGCTGGCCGAGCTGATGGGCGGCACGATGTGGGTCGAGAGCGAACTGGGCGTGGGGTCGACCTTCCACTTCACGGTGGAAACCCGGGAAATCCCCGAAGCGATGCGTTCCAGCCGGGTGATCTCCCGTGTCGAGCTCCGCGGAAAACACCTGCTGGTCGTGGACGACAAATCCACGAACCGGATGATTCTCACGCGCCAGGCGAGCGCCTGGGGGATGGTGGTACGCGCCACCGGATCCCCGCGGGAGGCCCTCGAATGGGTCCGGCAGGGCGATCCGTTCGACGTCGGAATTCTGGACATGCAGATGCCGGACATGGACGGCATCACCCTCGCGGAAGAAATCCGCCGTTACCGGAGCATGGCAGAGCTGCCGTTGTACCTGCTGACGTCCGCGGGCCGCCCCATGGCGACCCAGGAGAGTCTGGCGGAGTTCTCCGGCTACCACACCAAACCCATCCGGGCGGCCGAGCTCTACACGGACCTCTGCCGCACGCTGCTCGGCGTCACGCTGCCCGTCGAACCGTCCCGCACGGCGCAGCAGCCGGAGGTGAAGGAGAGCCGCCTCGCTCCCCTGCGCATCCTGCTGGCCGAGGACAACCTGGTGAACCAGCAGCTGATCATGCGGATGATCCGGAAGATCGGTCACTCGGTGGACACCGTCGGCAACGGAGCCGAGGCGCTGGAGTCACTGGAGCACACGCACTACGACGTGGTCCTCATGGACGTGCAGATGCCGGTGCTGGACGGCTTGGACGCCTCCCGGCGGATCCACCAGACCCTGTCCGCGGCGGAACGGCCGTACATCATCGCCCTCACCGCCAATGCGATGAGCGAGGACCGCGACGCCTGCCTCGCCGCCGGGATGGACGACTACCTCAGAAAGCCCCTGCGCGGCGTCGATCTCGCCGAGGCACTCGACCGGGTGCCGCTCGGTCCCCCCGCGCGGAGTCCGACGACGACGCAGCCCGCACCGGGCCCCGAGACGGAAACGCCCGCAGCGGAGCCGGGAACGGTGCCGCCCGCGGCCGGCGCGGAGACGGCACGGCCCGAGCCGGCGGCCGACACCGAGGAGTCCGCCCTGCCCGTCCTCGACGAACCCACCTTCGCGCGCCTGATCAGCTCCTTCGGCACGGAATTCGCCGGCCGGCTCATCGACGCCTTCCTGGAGGACTCCCCCCAACTGATCGAAAGCCTTCGCCGCGGCCTCGACCAGGGGGACGCAACCGCATTCCGCAGAGCCGCCCACACGCTCAAGTCCCACGCGCACACCTTTGGACTCCCGCGTCTCGTCCGGCCGTGCCAGGACGCGGAGGACCTCGGCGCCGGCGGGGATCCCGGCGCGGCGGCACCGCTGGTGAACCGCATCGAAGCGGAGTACCGCGCCGCGAGAGACGGGCTGGTCGCCCAGAGAGCGGAGCTTGGCCATGACCGATAGCAACGCCATCACGGACGCAACCAACGTGACCCACGGAACCAGAACGAAAGGGCGCATCCTGGTCGTGGACGACGACCGCACGAACCGCATGGCGCTCACCTATCGCCTGGAAATGGCCGGGCTGGAGACCGCGACCTCCGAGGACGGGTTCCAGGCTCTGCGGATGCTGCGCGAGGGCGACTTCGATGTGGTGCTGCTCGACATCCTCATGCCGGGGATGGACGGCTACGCGACGCTCGATCTGATGAAGCACGATCAGCAGCTCAGCCGCACGCCCGTGATCATGATGTCGGCCGTGGGCGAGCTGGACAGTGTCATCCGCTGCCTCGAAATGGGCGCCGAGGACTATCTTCCGAAGCCCTTGGACCACCTCCTGCTGACCTCCAGGGTCAACAACATCCTGCTGAAGATCCGGCTGGAGCAGGTGGAAAAGGCGCTCGCCGAGCTCACCGAGGCCGTGCGGACCATGGCCGGCGGTCCCCTCCCGGCCGGGGCCCTGGACCGGGTCGCCGGGCAGACCGACCCGGTCGGCCGCCTGGCACGACAGCTTCAGCACCTCGCGGCCGTGACGTCGGAGCGGTAGGCCCACGACGCCCGGGAGCGGCCCGCCACGCTGAGTCCCCCCGCCCCGCACCCGGCGCCCCGTTTGGGGGTCGTACTAGGGGGTTCCCCTAACGACTGCCACCGGGTGCCGGGGGCACGGTAGAGGCATACGTCAGCTCCCCGACACAGCCGACGGCACGGAAAGAGGTGGGGTGGACGATGACCCGGTTCGTGGTGCGCACACCGCGCCGCTCCCGGGTGCCCCACCGGAGCCCACGTGGCCCGACTCCACCGGCCGGCCACGGTCCCGGAGAGAAGCGAGGGCAGACACATGGTCCCGGAACCGGCATCGCGCCCGGGCGCAGCCCGACGGCACACGGCGGGCACAGACCTGGCTCCGTACATCTCCCCCTGGTCCGGGCCGCACGCAAGTGCTCCCGTACGGCAGCCCTCACCCCTGCCGTTCCGGCCTCCCCCTACGGTGGACTCCGCTCCGCCGGACCGCCTCGTCATGATGACCGCCCTTCGCACCCGCTGTGTCGCCGTACGTGACGGCGTACTGCTCCCGCTGTGCCGTCTGCTGGGGCGGCAGGCGGCAACCGTCGCCGCTCGGGTCGCTCAGCTGGCCCGGTACCTGAGGAGGGCACGCGGCACAGTGGTCTCGCAGCGGCTCGAACCGCATGTACGCGCCGTGCCGCAGGCCCGGCGGATCATCCGGACCGAGCTGGCCCGATGGGGGCTGCCCGAGCATGTCGAGATCGCCGAGCTCCTGGTGAGCGAACTGGTCACCAATGCGGTCCAGCACGCCTGGGGCCCCCTCCACCTGCGGATGTCCCACTCCCCCGTTGACCGGACGCTGCGCTGCGACGTCGCCGACGGCTGCCCCGCCGCCCCGCCCGCCGACCGTCCACCCGCCCGCACCGACGAGGACCACGGCCGGGGGCTGCACCTGGTCGACCAGCTCTCGACCCGCTGGGGCGCCCGGCACACCGCCGCGGGGAAGACCGTCTGGTTCGAACTGCACACCCCCGGCAGGGCCCGTCGGCGGGGGGCCTGCGGCGGTGAATCCGACCGGTGACTGCGTGCGCCGGCCGTAGGACAGCGGACGGCCGGGACGTGTGCCGGGCCGCCCGCACTGCTGAAGTGAGGCCCCCTGCACCATTCCTGACGCTCCATCAAGAACTCCCGGCGCCGACCCCGAGCCGGCGTTCTCGATCAGGCGGCAGACCACGACCCCCTCACCGCGCCCGGCGGCCCGCCGTCGGGCGACACCTTGATCCGCACTCCTCCGGGCCAAGGGTCGAGCTCCCCTGCCGATCCCTGTTGTGAAATGCAAGAGCCGTGAGCCGTGATCTCCCCCACTTGACGTGGTGACCGAGCCTCGTTAGCGTCCCGCCTCACTCCGAGGCGGCGGAGCGATGGGCGGACGTTCCACTCTCCTTGAGGAGGGGCCAGATGACACGACGTGGGCGAAGACGGCTGAACCTGCTGGCGGTGATGAGCGCGCTGGCAGCGCTGCTGATCGCGAGCGCCGTCGCGCTGTGGCCGCGCCAGGAAGCGACGGCCGCGGGCGCGGACGGGCGGGCCGCGGCGGCCCGGCTGAAGCACTGGCCCGCTCCGGTCGCCGCGAAGCTCGGCAAGGTCATCGAAGAGCACGCCCACCAGGGCGCGTACGCGGTCTTCGACGCCGACAACACCACCTACCGGTACGACCTGGAGGAGTCCCTGCTCCCCTACTTGGAGATGACGGGGAAGCTCAAGCGCGCGACGATGGACCGCTCCTTGAAGCTCATCCCGTTCAAGGACACCGCGGACCACAAGGAAAGCCTCTACAGCTACTACAACCGGCTCTGCGAGATCGACGACCAGGTCTGCTACCCCTGGGTCGCCCAGATCTTCTCCGGCTTCACGCTGAAGCAGCTCAAGGGCTACGTCGACGGCCTGCTCGCCTACGGCAAGCCCATCCCGGCCGAGTACTACGACGGTGACCGGCTGACCAAGACCCAGGTGCAGCCGCCGCAGGTCTACCGCGGCATGCAGGAGCTGTACCACGCCCTCCAGGACCACGGCATCGACGTCTACGTCGTCAGCGCCGCCGGCGAGGAGCTGGTCCGGGACCTGCTGTCCGACCCCAAGTACGGCTACGGCGTCAAGCCGCAGCACGTCATCGGCGTCTCCATGCTGCTCAAGGACCCGGCCACCGGGAACCTCACCACCGCCCGCAAGGAGATCGCCGAGGGCCGCTACGACCCGCGCAAGCTGGCGAACGACAAGCTGACCCCGGCCCTGTGGGCCCCGCTGACCTGGTACGAGGGCAAGCCCGCCGCCATCAACACGTACATCGACCAGTGGCGCAAGCCCGTCCTGGTCGCGGGCGACACCCCGGTGAGCGACGGCCCGATGCTCTTCCACTCCACCGACGTGGAGCACGGCGGCACCCGGGTCTGGGTCAACCGCAAGGACACGTACTTCACGCAGATCCAGGACATGCAGAAGGCCAACGCGGCCCGGCAGGAGGAGCTCGGCCAGCCGGTGACGGCCGACAAGAACTGGCTCGTGGTCAAGCCGGACGAGATCCGCTGACGTACCACTGCGCGCGCGGGGCGGGCACGGACCCGTCCCGCGCCGCGTCAGGCCCCCGCGCACCCTGCGCACAGCCGGCGGCCTCGGCGAGGCCGCAACGGCAGGATTCCGGCGGTCAACCGATGAAAGCCGGTGTCGCCGCCGCGCTCGCCAGCCGTTGTGGTGTTCCGCTGCCATGGGCAGGCACGGTCCACAGGTCCGTCCCGGACTTCCCGGGCAGGGCATAGACAAGGGTGGTGTCCGTCGCCCAGACCGCCTGATCGTCCACGTTGCGGTGTTCGGCCGTTGCCGTCTCCGTCATGGTCCGCAGATCCAGCACGTACAGCCGCCAGGGCGAGTCGGCCGGCAGGCCGGGCACCCGCTTCTTGTAGGCGATCCGGGTGCCGTCCGGGGAGAGCGAGGGGCATTCGACATTGCCGTGCACAGTGGTCAGCGAGTGCGCCGCGATGTCGCCTTTCGCCAGGTAGGTCTGCCCGCGGGTGGACACCGTGGCGTAGAAGTGGCCGTCGTCGGCGAAGGTCACGCCCCAGACGTTCACATCGAGGGACCGGTACCAACTGCCGTCCACCTTCAGGTCGTACTCCTCCAGGTTGTCCTGGAGCTTCCCCGTGCGGGTGTCCAGGACGGAGGTGCGCGTGGAGAAGGCCGTGGCGCCGTAGGAGTCCCCACTGACGAAGACCGTCCATGCGACCAGGTGCCCTGACGGCGAGACCCGGGCCCGGCTGGGAACCCCTGACAGGGGGTAGCTGCGCCGCTCGTTCAGCCGCTCGTCGACGACCACCGCCCGGTAGCTTGCCCGCAGCGGCCCCGGCGCGCTCTGCAGGCAGATCCCGGTGCCGCCTGCGGCCGAGAAGCGCAGGCACTTCAGCTGCGACGTGGCGCGCTGTGCCTCCGGCCGGTCGGTCGGCACCGAGGCGAGTGCGTCGCGGTGGGAGCCGCCGGCCGTATTACGGAAGATCATGCGCCGCCCCGTGCCCGCGGGCGCGGCCAGCCATACCCGGCCGTCGGCGGCCGCCGGTGGCTGCGGACGTCCGCGGCCGCCGGCCCGTTCGACGGCATGGTGCACGGCGAAGGCGGCGACCGAACCCAACACGAGAACGGCGCCGAGGAGAAGGAGAAGGCGGCCCTTGCCGGTCATCAGGCCCTGCCTTTCTGCGGGAGTCGAGTCGGCCCTTCGCAGGGCCGGCCCTCCCGGAGGTGTCGGATGCGGGTGCGGACAGAGCGGCTGGACAACGGCATCACGTGGCACTCTCCGTCGTCACGTGGCGGTCGGTGAGGCGCAGTACGACCATCGCGGCCGCGGTGCAGACAGCGAGCCCACCCGTGGCGGCGGCCAGTGCGATGCCGGTGCCCCAGGCGGACCAGAAGGCACCGAACGCGAGTGAGCCGGTGAAGCGGGCCAGCGCCTGGCCCGTACCGACCAGGGCGAGTCCCGCACCGCGCCGGTCCGGGGGGAGGGTGTCGGCGGCGGCCGCGGCCAGCACCCCATCGGTGGCGGCGTAGAACGCCCCCTGCAACACGAGCACCGGCAGGACCCCCGGCCACCCGTCGGAGAGCGGCACCAGCAGCAGTCCGTACCCGACGAGCAGCAGGAGATGGCCCATGGCGAAGAGACGGCGTCGGCCGATCCGGTCGGCGGCCATGCCCAGTGGCATGGCGAGCACCAGGAACGCCGCGGCAGTGCCCAGCGGGAGCAACGGGAGGAGATCCGCGGGAAGACCGAGTCGGCGCTGGATCAGCAAGTACAGGAAGGAGTCGCTGATCGTGGTCAGCCCCAGCAGCGCCGCGCAGACAGTCAGGCGCCGCAGTCCACGCAATCTCAGCAGCTCCCGCGTGGCCCGCCATCCGCGCGCGGACCCGGACGGTCGGGGAGCACCGGGCACCGTCCGCCGGTGCCCGGGCACGAAGAGCAGCAGGATCAGCACGCCCAGCGCGGCAACGCACCCGCTCACCGCGAACACGGCGTCGTAGCCGTCAACCGCCAGGCGCAGCACGGCGAAAGCGGCCAAGGGTCCGAGCAGCGCCCCGGTGGTGTCCATGGCCCGGTGCACGCCGAAGGCCCGGCCCCGCTGTGCCGGCTCGGTGGCCAGGGAGATCATGGCGTCCCGGGGAGCGGTGCGCAGCCCCTTACCGGTGCGGTCCACCGCCAGCACGGCACCGATGAGCGGCCCCGTGTGGGCGAGCAGGAGCAGCGGCTTGCACAGGGCGGACAGCCCGTATCCCGCGGCGGCCACGGCCTTGTGGCGATTTCCGCCCCGGTCACCGAGGTATCCGCCGAGCAGCCGCACCAGCGCGCCGACCCCGTTGTAGATCCCGTCCAGGAAGCCGAAGCCGAGCGGCGACAGGCCGAGCCCGACCACCAGGTACAGCGGCATGACGGCGGTGACCATCTCCGACGACACATCGGTGACCAGGCTGACGGTGCCGAGGGCCAGCACGGTGCCGGGCACGGCGGACCGCCGTCCATGGACGGCGGGGGTGGGCGAGGGCGGAGAACTCCGACTGTCGGCAAGGTACAACGGCACCACCTCCTGGCGAGAGCCGTCCGTGAGGCAATCAGAGTGACGTGCGGGGACTGCTGTGTCGAGCCCCTGGAGTCAACGGACCGCCGGTTCCCGGCGCGTGGTGCGCCGCCCCGGGGATCCTGCGGCACGGCCGGTCCTGAGCAGCCTCGATCCGCCCGGTGGCCGGGCGCTGTCCGACCTGCCGTGTGGCCGCCACGCAGCGGACGTGCCCCGTTCTCGGGGCGGTTGCCGTCGCGCGGTAAAAGAGCACATAGCACCGCGAAGGGCGTTGCGCCATACGATTTCCGTCGCATCCATTGAAACAACCCGACGCCCCGCAGTAAGGTGCGGCCGACCGATAGCCAGTTCGACAGTGGCGTGTGACAGCCAGGTCGACAGTGGCGTGGTGGTGGGGGCGTCACAGGGGCGTGATCCACCTCGACGCCCCCGCACCCCATCCCCCACCTCACTACCGCCGTACGCCGGTGACAGCCGCGCGACGTGCCCCCTCACGGGCCGGCGGCATCCCCACAGGCCCCCTGGTGAGCCAACCACCCTGGGGCCACATCACCCCATCGTCATGCACGCGCCCCCATCATGAGGAGTGGAGACATGGTTGGCTCCCGAAGACGCACCCGGTTCAGACTTCTGTGTTGGTTGCTCACGCCCGTAGCGCTGCTCATCGCGTTCAACGCAGCACCCGCCTCGGCCACTGCGGACACGCTCACCCTTGACAAGACGACGTACATGCAAGGGACGACGATCAATGTCTCCTACACCACCACGGCGAACAACAACAACTGGGTGGGCATCTACAAGGCGGGTGACACGCCCGGATCGGTCAGCTCGGTCAAGTGGGCCGATGCCCAGAGTTCCTCAGGGACGCTGACCTTCGCCGTCAGCGGTGCCCCGGGCAAGTCCGAGGGGGACAGCAACAAGGCAGCCGGCACCACCCTGGTTCCAGGGGAGTATGTGGCCTACCTCCTTCAGAACGGTGGCTACACCCAACTGGCCAGCCGCCACTTCTGGGTGGGGCCCACCCTGAGCCTCGACAAGTCCAGCTACACGGCCGGGGACACCATCACCGCCACGTACAGCGTGCCGGACCAGTGGGGACTCGCGAACAACTGGATCGGCATCTACCGCGACACCGACCCCGTCGACAGCGCGCACCACGTCAAGTGGGCCTACGCACCCCACGCCTCAGGGACGGTGACCCTACCGACGAGCGGCCTGGCGGACGGGGGGTACGTGGCGTACTACCTGTACAAGGACGGATACAACACCGACCTCGCCACCGACCCCAAACTCGGCGATCTGTACAGCGTGCCGGTGCACTTCTACGTCGGTTCGCCCCCCGCTGCGGCGGGCAAGGTTCCGGCCCTCGACCACGTCTTCATGGTCATGATGGAGAACAAGGCGCCCACCGACATCTTCGGCACGAGCAACAACAAGCCCAACTGTGCCTCTCCCAACACGGCACCTGCCCCCTACCTCTCCCAGCTCGCCTGCAACAACATCTCCCTCACCAACTCACACGGCCTGATGCACCCGAGCGACCCCAACTACGTCGCGCTGGCCTCCGGCCAGCTGGGCATCCAGGGCAACAACTTCTCCTCGCTGAGCAGCGTCGGGGGCATCAACGCGAAGCACCTGGGCTCGATCACCGAGGACGCGGGCAAGACGTGGAAGGGCTACATCGAGGGCACGAACAGCAGCTGCGACCTCACCGCCAAGTCCCCGTACGACCCCGACGACCTGCCGTTCCTCTACTTCAAGGGCGTGGGGAACGACACCACGTACTGCCAGAACCACCTGAAGCCGATCTCGGACTTCTGGACGGACCTCGCGAGCACCACCACGAAAATGCCCAACTACGTGTGGTTCGTGCCCAACAGCGACAACACGATGCACAACAACTGCGGCACCCTCTCGACGTGCGTGACCGCCGGCGACACCTGGATGAAGAACAACCTGCCGAAGCTCCTCAACTCCACCGCGTTCACGAAGGAGAAGTCGCTACTGATCATCACCTGGGACGAGGACAAGAACTGGACGCCCGCCAACCCCGTTCCCACGATCCTCGTCGGGTCCCCGGGCCTGATGAAGGCGGGCGGGTCGACGTCGAACACCTACTACAACCACTACAACGTGACCCGCACGGTCGAAGACGCGCTCGGCCTGACGCCGATGACCTCGAACGACAAGAACGCCGTCCCGATCTACGACGTCTGGGCACCGTAGCCCGGCGCCGCACCACGTCCTGGTGAAGGATCCCACCTGCGGAACCGGCATCGAGCACCGTGCCCGATGCCGGTTCCGCGGGCACGTCGAACCGAACTGAGAGCCCTACCTCGCCCGGGGTGGCGCGCATGGCGCGCGGCCGGACGTGCCTCGCACCGTCGGCTCCGGCTTCGAAATGCCGAGGTGGCCCACCACGACAGCGGACGCACCGGCCGCGCAGGCCCCGATCTCCACTGATGTCGAAGTTCCACGCTGTCGCGGCGACGACGGAACAAGTACGGCATCGGAATTTCCCGGGAAAGGCGACCGTACGGATTCCGTGGCACCCGGGCCAAGCTTTGTCGGGTCTTTACCGCCGGGGCATTCATCAATCGTGACAGATGCAGCCTCGGGCGCCGAAGGGCAGCTCTTCGAGGGGTGTGGCGGCAGGACCAAACCCCTTGACAGTCAAGCGAGTTGACCTCCAGTTTCTGGGACTGCAGCACACCGGCGCGGCGGATGCCATACTCCTGGACGGCCTGCAATCCGCGCTGGTCCTGGTCATGGGCGTCATCTTCATCAAGGAAGCGGTCACCCGCCGCAGCGTGGCAGGTGTTCTCGTCGCCACCGTCGGCGCCGCGTTGCTGACCGGTGCGCATTTCACCCTCAGCGGCAGCATCGGTGACGCCCTGGTGCTCCTGGGAGCCCTGGGGGCGTCGGCGTCGGTGATCGTGGTCAGCCGTCTCGCCGCGGAGGCGTCGGCACTGGAACTCACCGCCTGCCAATTCGGATTCGGGTTCCTCTTCACGATTCCCGTCATGGCCTCGTATGGGGCGCCGGCTCCGAGAAGGTTCCCGACACCACGCAACTGCCGCATATCGTGGCCGCGATGGCGATCGGACTGGTCGGTTTCACGCTGGGCTACCTCGCCTACAACTACGCGGTGTCCCACGTGCCCGTCGGCGTGGCCGGCATGGCCCTCAACCTGATACCGCTCTTCGGTGTCGTGGTCGCCGTGCTGTGGCTCGGCGGCGGCTACACGTCGCGCACCGGTGGGCGATCCCGGGCCGCGCCGCCGCGGGCGCGTCGGCCGACGCCGGACCAGCACCTGCTCCAAGGCCTGCCGGCAGCGCTCCCACGCGACGGGCAAGGCCGCCACAGCCGGGCGGCTGCCGGGTCGGCGACCGTGGAATGGCGCAGCGCTTCGCCGTCTACGAGAGCTTCGGCGACCGTATGCCCGTCGATGATCACGACTATCAGGTGGAAGCCGCTGCCCGACCGACCGGAGCGGCCGCGCTGGCCCTGCCTTCCGGCCCCGCGGAGCGACCATCGCTGCCCTCCAGCGGCCCGTTGCAGCCGGGCAGCCGCTCAGGTCGGGCAGCCCAACCTCTCGCCGGAAGTGCTCAGGTCGTTGAAGGACTGCGGGTGGCCGGCTGGGTATGCCTGCCCCACGAGCCCCGCTTGGCGATCACCAGAACTCTTGCCCCCGTATGCACTGATGGCGACCTCAAGGGCGCAAATTTACCCTCCCATTGCTCTCTCTTGAAAGTCGCCTGATGAGCTGTCATGGATGCGATCGGGGGGATCAGCATGGCGATTGAGCTGCCTGAGCAGGTGGTGTCGTTCCTTCAGTTCATCGGGGTGAACTGGCCGAACATCAACGAGGACAAGGTCCGCGAATTCGGATCTCACGTACGGGATTTCGCGCAGAAGGTGGATGACACCCACAAGGATTCCACTGCCACGGTCAAGCAGTTGGAGGACGTGTATCAGGGCGCGTCGTACGAGGCGCTGCTGGCCAAATGGGGCCAGATGTCCGACAGTCACATGACGGAGCTGGTCAACGCCTGTCACACGGTGGCCGACGCTCTGGATATCGCGGCGGACACGATCGTGGCAATGAAGCTGGAGGCGATCGCCGAACTGACGGTGCTGGCGATCACTTTCGTGGCCGACCAGGCCGCCGCGGTCGCCACCCTCGGCATCGCGGAGGCGGCCGAGGCGCTGGTCGTCGAGGCTGCCGAAAAGCTCATGGATTACCTGGTACAGCAGCTGGAGCAGTACATCATCGGCCAGGTCATCGAGGCGGCCGTCAATCCCCTTGTCGAGACGGTCGGCAAGGCGGTGGGCGGCCTGGTCTTCCAGGCCGCCGAGACAGCCCTCGGGGTCACCGCCGGCGGGGGCGGCGGCCGTGCGGCGGAAAGCTTCTCCATCCACCCGGAGGCGCTGCACGCTCGCGCGGAGAAGCTGCACGGGCATGCGCGGACGATCGCGTCGCATGCCGCCGAGTTCGAGACGAAGGCCGCGGGGGTGAGCTTCGAATGAGCAATCCGATCGTCAAGGCACTGGAGCACGGCGCGGCGAAGCTGGCTCAGACACTGGGAAAGGATGCGGGCAAGGCAGTCCAGGACCTGTACCACGGGACGGGCACACGGCTGAAGAAGGTCGCCACCAACCACGCCGAGAACGACGCCAAGCACGCCTCGGAACTCGACAAACTCCTCAAGGGCCATACGAAAGACCCCAAGGCACCCCACCACAGCCCTGGCACCTCTCTCAAGTCCGCCGGAAACAAGCGGGGCAAGGGGCCCGGTCGTGAGCAGACCGACAACAGCCATCCCAACAGCCACACACGGCCGTCCGACACGGTCAACTCCGGGAAGAGCGACCCCGTGGACATGGCCAGCGGCAAGATGTTCCTGCCTCAGCGGGATATCGCGCTGGAAGGAATCCTGCCCCTGGACTTCACCCGCCGTGTGGAGTCGGGCTATCGGGCCGGCCATTGGTTCGGGCCCTCGTGGTCGTCGACGGCCGACCAGCGCCTGGAGATCGACGACCAGGGAATCATCTTCGTCGCCGAAGACGGTCTTCTCCTCTCTTACCCGCTCCCCGAAGCGGGCGAGGAGGTATTGCCCGTCCACGGGCCGCAATGGCCCCTGACGCTGACCGAGCAGGGTGACTGGGCTCTGCACCGGCCCGACACCGGCCATACACGGTATTTCCTCCCGGCTGCACACGATGCCGGACTGGCACTGCTGGACGAAATCAGCGACCGCAACGGCAACCGGATCACATTCGACTACGACGACCGGACAGGAGCACCGGCCGCCATTCGCCACGGAGCCGGCCATCGCCTCCTCCTCACCACGGAGGACGACCGGATCACCGCCCTCCACCTCGCAGGGGCGGCACCCGATGGCGGCGACCAGCTGATCAGGCGGTACCACTACACCGATGGTCACCTCTCCACCGTCACCAACGCCGGCGGGGAGCCGCTGAGCTTCGGTTACGACGCCCGGGGCCGCGTCACATCGTGGACGGACAGCAACCATCGCCGTTACGAGTACCACTACGACGATCAGGACCGCTGCACCGCCGAAGGCGGCGAGGACGGGCACGTCAGCCTTCGCTTCACCTACAGTGCCGCCGATCTCGTCACCGGGCTGCGCGTCACCACCGCCACCGACGCCGACGGGAACACCACCCGCTACACGGTGAACGATCGGCTACAGATCGTCGCCGAGACGGATCCGCTCGGCAACACGATCCGCACCGAACACGACCGTCATCACCGGATCACGGCAGTCACAGACGCCCTCGGCCGGCGGACCACGTTCGACCATGACGAGCACGGGCGAACGACAGCCATACACCGCCCGGATGGCACACAGACCACCGTTGCCTACTCCGACCTGCACCTACCCGTCGAGGTCACAGCGCCGGATGGCGCGGTGTGGCGGCAGGAGTACGACTCACGCGGTAACCGGACCGCTGTCGTGGATCCCACCGGCGCCACCACGCGGTACACCTACGACAGTCGTGGCCACCTCACCTCGGTCACCGACGCGCTGGGCCAGGTCACTCAACTGTCATCCGACGAAGCGGGCCGGGTGCTCAGCACCGTTGATCCGGCCGGCGCTCGGACAGGCTGTCAACGCGACCCCTTTGGGCGCGTCATCACCATCACCGACCCCCTGGGCGCCACCACGCGGCTGGCATGGACGGCAGACGGCAGGCTGACGGCACGTATCCACCCGGACGCGTCCGAGGAGAACTGGACGTATGACGGCGAGGGCAACTGCACGAGCTACACGGATCAGGCCGGGAACACCACTCACTACGAGTGGACCCACTTCGACGTCCTGGCCGCCCGCATCACTCCTGACGGAGCCCGCTACACGTACACCCACGACGCACACCTGCGGCTGACCGAAGTCACCGACCCCCGCGGGCTGCGCTGGACGTATGACTACGACCCGGCCGGACGCCTCGTCGAGGAGACCGACTTCGACGGCCGCACCCTGCAGTACACCCACGACGCCGCCGGCCGGCTCGTCTCACGCTCCAACGGCCTGGGGCAGATCACGCGTTACGAGCGTGACGCCCTCGGCAGGATCGCGCTGAAGCACACCGAGGACGATGCCGTCGAGTTCCTCTACGATCCGGCCGGTCACCTACTGAGGGCCGCTGGCCGGGAATCGACGGTGACCTACGAGCGTGACCAGCTCGGCCGGGTCCTGGCGGAGGAATGCGACGGTCGCACCGTCTCCTCCGCCTACGACGTCCTGGGGCGCCGCATTCGACGCACTACCCCCTCCGGAGCCGTCAGCACGTGGACGTATGACGCCGTCGGCAACCGCACCGCGATGTCCGCCTCCGGGCATGCGTTCACTTTCGACTTCGATCACGCGGGCCAAGAGACGGCTCGGCACTTCGGGGACGCGATCACGCTCACCCAAGGTTGGGACCCGCGGGGCCGCATCGCCACGCAGACGCTCACGGGACGCGGTCGGCAGCTCCAGGCGCGTACGTACGCCTATCGACCCGATGACCATCTCACCGCTGTCACCGACCAGTTGAACGGGAGCCGGGCCTACGAGCTGGACGCGGGTGGGCGGGTCATCGCCGTAAAGGCGCATGGGTGGTCGGAGCAGTATGCCTACGACGAGGCGGGTAACCAGACCGAGGGGCAGTGGCCTGACCGACACCCGGGCAATGACGCGCGGGGGGAACGGACCTATGACCACAACAGGCTGATCACGGCCGGGCGCGTCCGCTACTCCTATGACGCCCAGGGCCGCGTCACCACCCGCATCAAGAACCGGCTGTCACGCAAGCCGGATGTCTGGTCCTACGAGTGGGACGCCCAGGACCGGCTCACTTCTGTGGTCACTCCCGACGGCACTCGTTGGCGCTACCGCTACGACCCGCTGGGTCGCCGGACGGCCAAGGAGCGGCTGGGCGTCGACGGCTGCACCGTTCGCCAGCGAACGGATTTCACCTGGGACGGTTCCACCCTCGTCGAAGAAACCCAGCAGGTGGCCGGCCGCCCCGATACCTTCACTCTGACCTGGGATTACGACGGCCAGGGCCCGATAGCGCAGAGCGAACACAAGTCGCCGGCCGGCGCCGCGCCCCAAGAGGAGATCGATCGGCGCTTCTACGCCATCGTCACCGACCTGGTCGGCGCGCCGCGGGAACTCGTCGACGAGACGGGCGACATCGCCTGGCGCGCCAGGTCCACCCTCTGGGGCACCACCACGTGGCGCAACGAGGACACCGCATACACACCGATCCGGTTCCCCGGCCAGTACTTCGACGCAGAAACCCAGCTCCACTACAACCTGCACCGTTATTACGACCCGGAGACCGCGCGTTACACCACGCCGGATCCCCTGGGCCTTGCACCGGCCCCCAACCCCGCCACCTACGTACACAATCCGCACACCTGGGCGGACCCCCTCGGCCTCTCCCCCGACTACATCACCGTCTACCGGAAACAAACCGATCACCCTGGAAGCCAGCGGATCAAGATCGGCCCGAACGGCGAGGTCACCCTCCAGGGGAAGCAGTCCCTCTACGTGAACATGAGCAACGACATCAAGCACACCACGGAATATCGGGGTGGGCAATCAAGGCCCGACGAGATCGTCGCCTTCGATATGCCCAAGTCCTATCTTGAAAAAGTGCGCGAAACCGCCGTTCCGCAAGGCGCCCCGGACGATTGGGAGGGCACCAAGCAAGATTGGAAGAAGTACAAGAGTGACAAGCCAGAGATATCAGACCCGACCAAAGGGCCCGATCTGTATGGAATTCCGGCCAAGCTGCTCGACGAATTTATGGGGGAAATCAAACCCAACTCTGGTAGGATGATCAAGACTATGTAATGGGAGTGTGGATGCTTCACGAGATTGATGACCTGCGTCAGGAACGGCAGCGGGTGGAGGCCCGGCCCTCGACCGAGGGAGCCCCACCCGTACTCACCGTCTTCGATGTCGTTGCAGCGGTCGATCCGCAGGACTACATCCGTCGGGTACGGTCGGTACTGTCCGCCGCGCTCGATCTCGCCATTACCGAGTCCTTCGACGACGAAGACCTGCCGACCGAGGGCATTCCCGAATGGTTCGCGGTAGCGAGCGGCGCCGCCGGGGGTGAGACCGCGGATTTCTCCCGCCGCGGCATGGATCGCTACCACGCAGCCGTCAACGAAAAATCGTGGGACCTGCAGTGGTGGCTTTTCGAATTCGATCCCGACAACGAGTTCAGGGGTTGGGCATGGTGGGACGCCACACAGGCAGGGGACGGACACGTGCGCGTCTGGACCGATAGCTGGGGTGAATCTTTTTTCGCTTGTGACGAATTGCGCTGGCTCCTGTACACGGCTGGCGCGGACGAGGTCTCTGGGCCCGTTCTGGCAGACACCTCGGAATGGGCGCAAGAAATCACTGAACAGTGATAATGAGACCCACACACCAGCCCGTGAAAGTTTCCGGCAGCCGCCTCGTCCGCGCCCGGTACACCGCGGAAACGATCACCGTTTACCAGGCGTACCCGCCGCAGATCGCGCTGCCGGCAGTCGCCGCCGGCACGTTCGTGGCACCCTTCAAACGCGACCGCATGACCTGGATCAAGCCGTCGTTTCGCTGGATGATGTACCGCTCCGGCTGGGCAACCAAGCCCGGCCAGGAACGAGTTCTGGCGATTCAGATCAGCCGAGCCGGATTCGAATGGGCCCTGCGCCACGCCTGCCTGAGCCACTTCGAACCGGGACTGCACGACAGCGAATCCGCCTGGCGGTCTCTGAAGACAACCAGCCCGGTACGAGTGCAGTGGGACCCCGAGCGCGCCACTGACCTCTCGCCCCTGGCCGACCGCGCGATCCAAGTGGGATTGTCCGGCGAGGCCGTCGATCTGTACGTGGACCAATGGATCGTCGAGCTCCGCGACATCACGCCCCTGGTACACGCCATCCACGAGGACGTACGGGCCGGAAGACGAGACAGAGCCGACGCCGCAATCCCGGCAGAGGTGCACTACCCACTTCCCGCGGACATTCGCAGCCGATTGGGCTCCTCCGGGTGAGCGAAGGCAAACCGTCCGCGGCACGACGGCTGACGAACGCGATCGGCAGCCTCTGACCCGCGTCCGCATCACCTTCCGCGCCATGGCATACGACTGACGCTGCGCGACCCATCCGAAGCCCTACGTCGCCACAGGCCCCATGCCAGCCCATGGCCGACATCCAGGGGCAACGGGCATGCCCAGCGGCTCCGACCGCCCCGCGCCGCCCGGCCGCGACGAAATCCACAACCGAGTGCGTCCCGATCCAGTGGCCAGACTGTCAGCCGGATCCAGCAACGGTTCGAATGGCCAGGGATGACAACAGCTGACGATACGTCAGTTCATCCAGCACGGATCCAGCACCGGGCACGACGACGGGTCGGCCCGAATCGGACCGACCCCGCCTGACCTGCACGTTTGCCAGATCGCTACGCCAACGCTATGGCACCCGTCACACGTTGAACCGGAATGTCGGCGCTACCGCTATGACCTGCGCGAACTTGGATTCCGGCGACCGGATCCAGCAACGATCCAGCAGCCGGGGCGGTCCGGTGAGCGAGCGCCACCGGCGCCGCCGCGGGCACATCGCTTGGCACCGGGCCCAACGCCTGATCCAGGGCCTGCCGGCAGCGCTCCCACGCGGCGGGCACCAGGTGTAATGGCGACGTCGGGTATTGGAACTGTTCGAGTGCCCCTTGAGGCGGCCGTTGCCGCCGGGGTCGTCACGATTGGCAGGCTCGGATCAGAGACGCAAGGACAGTGCCTGGGTCGTGTAGGGGACGGGCGCCGTCGATGACGACTCGGCGTGTGCCAGGATCCACCGGGTCCGTCTGTGCCCAGTCGGGAGACCCGATGTTGATCTCGACCTCCAGCCCTGACGCTGTGGCAAAGCGTCGTTCGCTGATCGGTCCCCACGACTGGGTTCTGACCAGCTTGCCGAGGGCGAGCTCGACGGCCCATGCGTTGTCGGAGTACTGGGACTCGTCAGTCGTGAGAAGGACGAGGTCGATGTCGGAGTCAGGCCGTGCGGCATTGCGAGCGCACGATCCGACAAGTAGGAGACCGACGACGTCGTGGCGGCCTGCGGCCCACCGCGTGACGCGGTCGATGATCTCTTTCGTTTCGGCAGTCCGTTCCGGTGAGATCACAGGTCGCTGACTCGCTGGCTGGTTGTCACGGTGCGTCGTGTTGCCTCCGGGGTGAGTAGGGTGGCGGACTTCCGCGGCGTAGTTGGCCCAGTCGGCCCCGCCGTGGACTTGTAGTCCAGGTCATTAGGGAGACGGCACCCCCGCCACGGCGACGACCTCACACCACCGGTACCCACCCAAGGCCACCGCCATGACCAGCGTGTTCTGCGGCATCGACTGGGCCACCGGCCACCACGACATCGCACTGCTCGACGAGGCCGGCACCCTCCTGGACAAGCTCCGCATCGACGACACCCCCGTCGGCCTCAGCCAGCACCTGCATCTGCCCCAGCACGGCGACAGCCCAGAGAACCTGATCCCGGTCGCCATCGAGACCTCTCACGGTCTCCCCAGATCCAACGTCAATCCACCGGCGGCGGTTCGGGTCGGGAGCTGACGAGTGGCAATTCGATGGCGATGGGAGTCAGGTCACGCCAGCTGCAGCTGTAGGGCCGAAGACCAGCGCAGAAGACCGGCCGCCGGTTAGGCTCGACGGGCGATCACGATCCACAAGCAGTGTCGACCTTCACGCTTCCGGAGAGGCGGTATCACCCCATGAGCAGCGCAGGCGGGGCGTCCCAGGCACCGGACCCCCGACTCGTCCGGCTGGCCGGTCAGTCCCGCAACTTCGGGTTCCTCCTGCCGCACCTCCCACTGCTCGTGGCGTACGGAACCGCTGCCGAGAGCCATGTCTTCAGCGACCCGAACACATCGCTCATCAAGTCCCGTCAGTTCGCGGAGGCCATGGCGGCCGACCTGGTCAGCCGGGGCCGGGTCCGGGTGGAAGGCAGCACCCAGTTTGACCGACTGCGGGCGCTGGACAGGGAGGGATACCTGCACGGCGACGTGAGCACCGGCTTCCACGAGGTGCGCACCCTCGGCAACGAAGCGAGCCATGCGGGACTCGACAGCGCCGATGACGCCTTCCGGGCCCTGCGCAGTTGCTTCCGTCTCGGGGTCTGGTACCACCGGCTGCTCACCGGCTCGCGCGAGCAGCTGCCGTTCGTGCCGCCCAGCCCCGACCGAACCCCGGCCGCCGAGAACGAGCGCCTGCTTCAGGACGTCGCCCAGGCCCGCAAGGAACTCGAAGACGCCCGCCTCAGCTACCACGACCAGGCATCCCAGGCCCAGGCCGAACAGGCCGCCCGGAGCGCCGTCGAGCGTGAGCTGGCCGAGGCAAAGGCCGAGCGTGAGGAGCTGGCCCGCGCCATCGCGGCCATGCAGGACCAGCTCAAGGAGTTCCAGGCCGCCGCCGAGGCCACGCGGATCGGCCGCAGCCGCGCCGACCGGGCCGCCGCGTCGGCCGCCGTCGCCGAGCGCGCCCGTCTCCTCGACAACGCGGAGCAGGCCTCCCGCGAACCCCTAACCGAGGTGCAGGTCCGCGAGCGGCTCGACGCGATGCTCAGGGCGGCCGGATGGGACGTCCAAAACGGCGGCGCGAACCTCAACCTCCACGTCCAGGGCGACCGGCGGGGCAACGGCGTCGCCGTTCGCGAGGTCACCACTGCCAAGGGCCGCGCCGACTACGCCCTCTACGTCGACCGCAAACTCGTCGGCGTCATCGAGGCCAAGCGCGAGGGCGCCGACCTATCCGCCGCCGAGGCACAGGCCGACCGTTACGCCGACCATCTCACCGACGCCCAGCAGCGCCTCAACGCCTGGCGCACCCCGCTCCCGTTCCGCTACGTGAGCGACGGCGGCGAGACCCGCTTCCGGTCCGTCCTGGACCCGGACTCCCGTACCCGCCGCATCTTCTCCTTCCACCAACCGCGCACCCTCGCCCGCTGGGTCCGCCAGGCCGAGGAGGACGAGCAGGCCCCCAGCTACCGGGCCCGGCTGCGCTGGCGCATGCCCGACCTCGACGAACGCCCGCTGCGCCCGGCGCAGGTCGCGGCGGTCCGCGGCGTGGAGGACTCGGTGGCGCTCGGCAAGGGCCAGCACGGGATGGGGCAGTCCCGCTCCCTCGTCCAAATGGCCACCGGCGCTGGCAAGACATTCACGGCGGTGACGTTCTCGTACCGGATGCTCAAGCACGCGCGTGCCGAGCGCGTCCTGTTCCTCGTCGACCGCAACAACCTCGGTGTGCAGGCCTTTGCCGAGTTCGAGAACTTCAAGACCCCCGACACCGACCGCAAGTTCGCCGACCTCTACAACGTCCAGCGCCTCGGCGCGGAGGGCATGTTCGCCTCCTCCAAGGTCGTCATCTCCACCGTCCAGCGCCTCTACATGGAGCTGACCGGCGCGAGCCTGCCGGGCAGCGACCGCGGCGACGGCGAGATCGACTACGACGTCGACGTGCCGGGCGGCATCCGGGTCGGCTACAACGCCGACATCCCTCCGGAGGCTTTCGACCTGATCGTCGTCGACGAGTGCCACCGCTCCATCTACGGCAAGTGGCGCTCCGTCCTCGAATACTTCGCCGCCCCCATCGTCGGCCTCACCGCCACCCCCGTCGCCCAGACCTTCGGCTACTTCAACGGCAACCTGGTCAGCGAGTACTCCTACCAGGAGGCGGTGGCCGACCGCGTCAACGTCGACTTCTCCGTCTACGAAATCGAGACGCGGATAACGGCCGAGGGCGGTGTCATCGCACACGGCACCATCCCGGTCCGCGACCGCCGCACCCGCCGCCAGCGCTATGAGGACATCGACGAGGACATCGAGTACGGCGCCAACCAGGTCGGTGTCGGAGTCATCAGCAAGGATCAGCTGCGTACGGTCGTCCAAACCTTCCACGACCGGCTGTTCACGGAGATCTTCCCCGAGCGGGCCAAACACGACCCGGCCACGGGCGCGCTGCGGTGGGACGAGATGTACGTGCCCAAGACTCTGGTCTTCGCCAAGAACGACAACCACGCGGAGGAGATCGTCGAGGTCGTCCGCGATGTCTTCGGCAAGGGCAACGACTTCTGCGCGAAGATCACCAGCGCGGCCCGCAACGCCTCCGAGCGCCTCGCGGCCTTCCGTAACCTCCCGGAGCTGCGTATCGCGGTCACCGTCGACATGATCGCCACGGGCACGGACGTCAAGCCGCTGGAATGCCTGCTGTTCCTCAGGGACGTCAAGAGCTGGGCATACTTCGAGCAGATGAAGGGCCGCGGCGCCCGGACCCTGTCCCTCACCGACTTCGAGAAGGTCACCCCCGGCGTCGGTCCCAAGACCCGCTTCGTGATCGTCGACGCGGTCGGCGTGACGAAGAAGCCGAAGGTCGACGCGGCACCGCTGGAACGCCACACCGAGAAGCAGATCAGCCTGGAGAAGCTGCTCCGCAAGACCGCAGCGAACACCATCGAGGAGGAAGAGGTCTCCACCCTCGCGGCCCGCCTCGCCAAGCTCGACATCCAGATGACGGACGAGGAGCGCGCCGAGATCCAGCGGCTGAGCGGCGGGCTGGAACTGAAGAAGATCGTTCACGGGATGGTCGAAGCCGTCTCGGCGGACCGGCAGCTGGAAGTCCGTGAGGCCGCCGAGCGCGCGGGCCGCGACCCCGAGCGCGCGGTACGCGACCTCATCGAGCAGTCCGTCCGCCCCCTCGCCGCGACACCCCCGCTACGCGCCCGCCTGCTGGAGATGCGGCGCGCGAAGGACATCCTTTACGACGAGAACGGCACCGACGAGCTGCTTCGCGCGGGGGCCGTCGCCCACGACGAGGACACGGCGACGGAGACGGTCCGCGACTGGCGCCGCTACATCGCGGAGAACCGTGACGAGATCGCGGCGATATCCGTCGCGTTCAGCGCCGGCTCCGACGTGCCGCCCGGCGTCGCCATGGACCGGCTTAAGGACGTGGCCCGCAGCATCGCCCGCCCTCCGCGCGCGTGGACTCCGGACAGACTGTGGAAGGCGTACGAGAAGGTCGGCGAGGCGGTGACAGACGGAGCCCAGCGCAAGCACACGGCCTCCGATCTGCTCGCCCTGCTCCGCTACGAACTCGCGGGCGGCGCTGCACAGGGCGTCCCGGCACCCTGCCCGTACGAGGAGCTCGTGCGCGAGCGCTATCAGGCTTGGATCGCCCGCCAGGAACAGACGGGCGCGCGTTTCACCGAACGGCAGCGCTGGTGGCTCGACCGCATCGCCGCGGCGACGGCCGAGCGTGTACGCTTCGACACCGCTGACCTCGATTACGCCCCTTTCACCTCGCGCAACGGCACGGACGGGTTCATCGCCGAATTCGGGGGGACGCGGGCGGAACACATCATCAATGAGCTGGACAGGGAGCTGAGCGCGTGACGACCGACTCGGGCGTGGAGCCGGGGGGTTCGGGCTCCGAGGGGGATGTCACGAGCGAGCTGCCTCGGGGGTGGGTTCGCACAACACTCGGAGAGATCATCTCTCCGATTTCGGATAGGTATAAACCGACCGCGGGAGACGACCTTCCGTATCTGGGGATGGATAACGTCGAGTCGCATACGGGGCGGGTGATGAACTTCGGCTCGGCTGCTTCGATCAAAAGTTCATCGCCCATCGTAAGGCCAGGATATCTCCTGTATGGGCGGTTGCGACCCTATCTGAACAAGGTGGTTCTTGCCGACTTTGATGGCATTTGCTCGGGGGAATTTATTGTTTTCCCTCCGAGTGGAGCCATCGATTCTCGCTTCTTGCTGCATCGGCTTTTGAGTCCTGATTTCGTCCGCTATGTTATGCAGAAAAACCCGAAGGGTGACCGCCCTCGGGCTTACTGGGAGCAATTCTCGAATTTCCCTACCTTGCTTCCGCCTTTGAGTGAACAGCACCGCATCGTCGCCAAACTGGACGAGCAGTTGACATACATCGAGGCGGGAGAGAGGTCGCTGGATGCCGCCGATGAAAAAAAGGAACAGTTGCTCCAAGCCGTCCTCCGTAGTGCCTTGCGTGGAAAACTTGCTTCCGAGGATCTCTCTGAGGGCGATGCGCAGGACCTGGTGCCGGACGCCGTTGCCCTGAGCGAGGGGCCTTGGGACATCCCCGATAAATGGCGATGGGCAACTATAGGGAATCTTTTCAAGGTTGCTGTTGGGTCGACTCCCGCACGTGGTAATTCTTCCTACTGGGGTGATGGTATCCCCTGGGTGAGTAGCGGAGAGGTGTCTTTCGCTCGCATTTCATCCACGAAAGAGTCAATCACGATTGATTCGATCGCTAATCCTGAGGGTCGAATTCATCCGCCCGGGACTGTGATGATTGCGATGATTGGCGAAGGGCGAACTAGGGGACAGGCGGCAATCCTTGATATTGCTGCAGCGCATAATCAGAACTGCGCATCGATTCGCGTTTCTGAAACCGACATCCTGCCCGAGTTCGTATACTACTTTCTTATGGCGCGTTACGTGGAAACTCGTCGGGAAGCTTCGGGTGGCAATCAGCCGGCGCTCAATAAGGGAAAGATTCAGAACCTCAAGATTCCAATTCCTCCTCTTGGTACGCAGCGGAATATAATTGCCCTTGTTCAGGAGTTGGAGGAGGATCTGCGTGGACTGGGGGAGGCGGTGGGTGACGGGCGGGCGAGCGCTTCGAAGCTCCGTAACGCCCTCCTTCACGCCGCTTTCACCGGGGTCCTGGTTTCCCAGGACCCCGGTGACGAGCCCGCTCCTGTCCTCCTCGACCGGATCCGCGCGCTGCGGGCTGCCGACGACAAGCCGACCAGGCGTAAGAGCGTGCCTCGTGCGACGTCCCCGACCGCTCCCCAGGCCCCCGGCCGACCGCTTTCCTTTGGCACCCAGGAAACACTCCCTCTGTGAGCACCATCATGAGCAGCAGCACCGAGAAGCCAGCCCCCACGGACCCCACTGATGCAGTGGCCTCCTCGGCACCCGGTGAGGTTCCCGTCCCCCGAACGGCTGAAGCCAAGACCAAGGATGCCCCCGCCACCCCGGCCTCAACGTCCACCCTCGTCAACCGCCTCTGGTCGTACTGCGAACTGCTGCGCCACTCCGGCGTCTCGACCCTCGACTACGTCGAGCAGCTCACCTACCTCCTCTTCCTGAAGATGGCCGACGAGCGCGCCAACCGCCCGGCGGCCTTCCGGCGCAACGTCCCCGAGAAGCCTCTCGTCCCCGAGGGCCGGGACTGGAAGAGCCTGACGACCCGGTCCGCCGAAGCGCTGCTCGACCACTACGAGTTCATCCTCAAGGATCTCGGCCAGCGCGGCGGCACCATGCTCGGTGAGGTCTTCACCAAGGCGCAGAACAAGATCCATGAGCCGGCCGTCCTCGACCGCCTGATCAAGGACCTGATCGACCCCTACACCTGGACCACCGAGAACCAGGACCTCAAGGGCGACGCCTATGAAGGCCTTCTCCAGCGCGGTGCCGAGGACCGCAAGACCGGCGCCGGCCAGTACTTCACGCCCCGCCCGCTCATCGACGCCATGGTCGACTGCGTCCGGCCGAAGCCTGGTGAGACCATCACCGACCCGGCCTGCGGCACTGGCGGCTTCCTCATTGCGGCGCACGCCCACCTGGTCCAGAGCTACGAGGACGAGCTCTACGGCGACAAGGGGCGCGCCCTCCAGACCGGCGCGATCACCGGTTACGAACTCGTTCGCGAGACCGGCCGCCTCGCCCTGATGAACATGCTGCTGCACGGCATCGGAAGCTCCGAGGCCAAGCCGCTCATCACCATCCAGGACTCCCTGGCCCGCCCGCCGAAGCGGCACTACGACATCGTGCTCGCCAACCCACCCTTCGGCGTCGGCTCGGTGACCGGCGAGTCGTACACCTCCCGCACCGACTTCTGGGCGCCGACGACGAACAAGCAGCTCAACTTCGTCCAGCACATCTACAACCTGCTGAAGACCAACGGCCGAGCCGCCCTGGTCCTCCCCGACAACGTCCTCTTCGAAAGCGGCGCCGGCGAGACCATCCGCCGGAACCTCCTCAACCTCTGCGACGTCCACACCCTGCTGCGGCTACCCACCGGCATCTTCTACGCCAACGGCGTCAAGGCCAACGTCCTGTTCTTCGACAAGACCGGCCAGCGCACCGGAGGCCGCCCCGGCACGCGCCAGCTCTGGGTCTACGACTTCCGCACGGACCAGCGCTTCACGCTCAAGCAGCGCCAGCTGGGCCGCCAGCACCTCGACGACTTCGTCGCCGCGTACCACTCCGGCGGCAGGGACTTCAGCAAGCGCACCCCGAGCGACCGTTTCCGCGCGTACGACTACGACGAGCTGATCGCCCGGGACAAGGTCAATCTTGACCTCACGGTGCTCAAGTCCGACACCGCCGGGACTACGGAGTACGCGTCACCGGACGTGATCGCCCAGGAGATCATCGACGAACTCGAAGTGGCACTGGCCCAGTTCACGGCCGTGGCCCGCGCACTGAAGAAGGACGTGCCACCGTCGGCCGACGAGGACTAGAGCCAGCGGACGGGCCGGTGGTTCACCGTGAACCACCGGGCCATCCGCTGTTCGCGTCTCTCCGAGTTCAGAGCTCGCCCGCGATCACACCCGCCCGGAACGCGGCCCACTCCGACGCGGTGAACCGCAGCGGTTCCCGCTCCGGGTTCTTCGAATCACGTACGGCCCGCGCGCCGTGCAGCAGTTCGGCGACCTCGACGCAGTCGTTCTCGGCTCCACTGGCTGTGGCCTTACGCCAGACGGCACCATCGAGGTCTTGGTCGTACAGCTCAGTTTTGCGGTCGGTCACTTCCGAAAGCCTTCTTCCAGCTCGGCGATGCGTACGAGTGAGTCCTCAGCGGGCAAGGCGGTGGCGCGAATGCGCTCGTACGCCCGCTCGAAGGGGACCGCGTCCTCGCCTTCAACGTACGTGGCTCCGCCTGGGTTCTCCAAGAGGACGACGCTCGGCAGCGGTGCCCGGAACTTGGTGAGCGAGAAGGCGCCTTCAAGCCCTGGGTGGGGTGTTGCGTCGAGAGGCATCAACTGCACTGTCACATTGGGAAGTTCCGCATTCTCGCGGAGTCTGCGCAGCTGCTCTCGCATGGTGCCGGGCCGACTCGCGAACCTCAGGCGCTAGGCTGCCTCGTGGATGATCGCCCAGAACTCCAGAGGGGCGCCGGGCCGACTGAGCACGGATTGGCGCGCCATCCGCACCTCCGCCAAGGCAGTGACCTCGTCGGCGCTTCGGGTGGTGGTGATTCCGGCGATCGTCTCGCGCGCGTAGGCGGCGCTCTGCAACAGTCCCGGAATCAGGAGGGGCGACCATGAGCAGACCATCTCGGCATCCGTTTCCAGGGAGATGTAGTCCGCATACAGGGGACCGACAACCTGCGAATACGCCTGCCACCAGCCCTTCTTCGCCGCATCGTTTCGCAGCTGCTCCAGAGTGTCGCGAACCTCGGGGTCGTCCACTCCGTAGATCGTGAGGAGCTTGTCCAGGTCAGCGGGTCGGATCGCCTGTACGGCATTCTCGATCTTCGACATCTTCGGGCTCTGCCACGACATCGCGGAGGCGGCGCGGTCCAGGCTCAGGCCGGCCTCGTTGCGGAGCCTGCGAAGCGCTCCTCCAAGTCGACGGCGCCTGACGGTTGGGGCCAAAGGGGCGTTCGGCATACCGACATGGTGCCATTTGCGCCACGCCCTGACGGCAAGCAAAGGGAAACCGTCACCCATCGGGGTAGAAAGGTTGCGATTCTGGGGAGTTGATGGCTGCCCTCAAGGCATCGTGAGGCGAGGAAAGTTCGCCCCCGACGCAGAAGAGTGCCCATGCCCCACTCCCTCGGCTGGTACCACACCCCCATCCCCTCCGGCTTCGTCCTCCACCTCACCGCCACTCCCGACCACCTCCGCGCCACCCGCACCCTCATCGCCAAGACGCTCGCTGACGCCGGGGTCAGTCAAGACCTCGTGTACTCGGCGCAGTTGGTGATGTCCGAGCTGTGCGGGAACGCGGTCCGCGCGTGTGGTGACTTCGTTCCGCTAGTCGCCGAGGTGGGCGTCACGTCCTTGGGGTGCGGTGAGGACGCGGGGCGGGGTGTCCGGGTCAGGCTGCACGACCGGTACCGCCGGATGCTGCCCGTGCGGGGCGGCGTACGGCTCGACGATCCCGAGGCGGAGTCGGGGCGGGGACTGCCGCTGGTCGATCTGCTCGCACCGGGGTGGCGGGTAACGGGGACGCCGGTCGGTAAGCAGGTGCGCTGCTGGATTCCGGCTCAGTAGGAGAACAAGGTCTGGCAGGCCGAAAAAAGTACTGCTCGGGGCCCCTGGACGCCGCCCTTGCGCCTACCCTGGAAGGGAGTTGATCGCCTGCGGTCCGATCGGCCGGTTCCGATGTGTTCTCGGAGCTCTTCGTCACCGGATCCGGCGCTGCCGGACCAGGGGAGTGGCCCGTCGGCGTATCCACTCGGACAGGGACGTTCGAGAACGGGTGGGGCATGGCGACGGAGCGCGAGAACATCGGGGCGAGAGGGCCGGAGGGGCACTGGACGGCAGACGGTATCTTCCGGCGCTGGCAGCGGTTCTTCGAACAGAAGCCGAGTCTCAAAGGGCTGACCCGGCTGGAGTTCACCGAGCACATCGCGTATCTGCTCTTCCTCAAGTTCGACCATGAACGTGCCCAGCGGACGGGGGTGTTCGCGAGCCCGCCGATCGCGCCGGCGGGCAGCTGGCCGAGCCTCGTACTCGCCGGCGGTGAGGATCTGCACCGTGCCCTGACCGGGTTGATGACCGAACTCGGCAAGCCGAACCCGCAGGATCCCCGCCGGGCCATCGCGAGTGTCCTCTTCCATGACTCCCGCCCCTGGCCGGCCGACAAGATGGCGGATCTTGGGCGGCTGATCGTCGAAGAGTTCGACCCGTACCGCTGGTCGGATGTGCGCCGGGACGAGCTCGGTTCCGCCTTCTCGCTGTTGATAGCCGACTGCCGGGACGACATCCGGGCCAAGCGGGAGACGGGTCAGTTCCTCACGCCGCCCCACCTGCTCACCGTGATAGCCAAGGCGCTCGCCCCCACTCCACGGGACCGGGTCATCGACGCGGCCGTCGGGGTCGGCACCAGTCTCATCGCCGCCCACCGCGAGATGGCCGCGCACGGGGACCGTGTGGACGCCGCCGCCATCGCGAGCGCCGACATCGACGTGCAGATGTGCCGTCTGGCGACGATGAACGTCCTCCTCAACACCGGGCGTCAGTTCCACGACGTACCGCCGATACTGCGCGCGGACTCGCTCGACACGAAGGAACGCCTGGTACGCCGGTACGAGCAGGACGTGGCCGCCACCGTCGCCATCTGTAACCCGCCGTTCAAGAGCAACGTCGAGGCGAACACCGAGCGGCGGGACGACTTCTGGGCTCAGAACGCCACGCTCCCCGCCAACTTCCTCCAGCATCTGGCGATCACTTTGCCGCAGGGGGCCAGAGCAGCCATCTTCGTCCCCGATGGTGTGCTGTTCCATGGCGGAGCGGCGGCCACCATCCGCAAGGCGCTCCTGAGGAACTGCGACGTGCACACCCTGCTGCGGCTGCCGACCGGCATGTTCCACGACACCGGCTCCAAGTCGAACGTGCTGTTCTTCACCAAGTCCGTCCTGCGCCCGAACGGCGATCCGGCGACCGACGAGCTGTGGGTGTACGACGCCCGCGACCTGCACCACACCGACACCGAGAACCCGCTCACGGAGGAGGACTTCGCGGAGTTCCTGGCGGCGTACCGGCCCGGAGAGGAGGGGCGCGTGGGGCGCGTCGAATCGTTGCGCTTCAAGCGGTACGACCGTAACGCCGTGCGCAAGATACTGGACAGCCGCACTGCCAGCCTCGACTTGAAGGCGCATCCCGCCGACGCGGCCGACGACTTCGGCGACCCGCGCGAGATCGCCCAGTCGATCGTGGATCACCTTGGCGACGCGCAGAGGAGCTTCCAGGTGGTGCTCGACTCGCTCAGCTGACGTTCGTTCCCCGTGCCGTCCTCATTCGCAGCTCTCGCTCCCCGCCAGCCGTACAGGAAGACCATGAACGCGACTCCCCAGCAGCCCGCCGTGCCCGCCCCGGTCCGCCAGACCGCGCGTGCCTTCGACATGACGTACACCGGACTCATCGATGTGAGCGACTTCGGCAACCGGCCGCCGGACAAGATCCAGCCCGCGTTCCGCTCTCGCGCCCTGGCCGCGCACGCCGTGCGCATCATGACCGGCTGGACCCCCGAGCGGGCGGCCGACTGTGTCATCGACGGCGGCCAGGACCAGGGGATCGACGCCATCGCCATCGACGAGGCGAACGCGCACATCTACCTCGTGCAGGCCAAATGGAGCCCCGAAGGGACGGCCAAGGCGGACGAGACCGCGGTGCACAAGCTCTTCGCGGGGCTCACCCTCATCGACTCCGGGGAGGCGGCCCAGTTCAACCCCCGCGGCCAAATACTCGCCAAACGGGCACACGACCTGATCGGTGAGAAGAGCACCCGGATCACCCAGGTGATCGCCCTCATGGGCACCAAGCCGCCTTCGCCGGGTGTGCTGCAGGTCATCAAGAACGGCGAGAAAGAGTTCAACTCCCACGGCGAGTACGTCGACCACCGCTTCCTGCAGGCCCCTGACATCCACGCCCTGGTGCTGAAAGACCAGCAGAGCGATCCCGTCACACTGACGGCGACGCTCCACCCCTGGTTCAGCGTACCCTCGCCCTACCTCTCCTACGAGGGCGTCATACAGGCCGAAGAGGTCGCGACCTGGGCCGAGCATGGCAACGAGCTGTTCGCTCGCAACATCCGCGACCCGCTGGGGCTCACCCCCATCAACAAGGAGCTGCTGGACACGCTCACCGGCGAGCCGTCCCACTTCTGGTACTTCAACAACGGCGTCACTGTCCTGTGCGACTCCCTGGAAGCGGTGCCCGGATCGCAGAAGTTCCCCGAGCGCCATCCCGTCCGCATCACCGCCAAGGGCGCCAGTGTCGTGAACGGTGCACAGACGGTGCGTTCCGTCATCGACGCGGCCGAGCAGTCCGATGAAGCCGGACTCGCCCAGGTCACCGTCCGGTTCATTGTCACCGGTGGCGACACCGAGTTCGCCAGCCGCACCACCCAGGCCACCAACCGGCAGAACCACATCACCGAGCGCGACCGGATCGCCCTCGAACCCGTCCAGGCGGTGCTCATCAAGGAGTTCCGTGCCGAACTGGGCCTCGTATACAGCGTGCGCCGCAGCGAACTCGAACCCCAGGACGACGAGGGCTGCTCCGTGGTGGAAGCCGCGTGCGCGCTCGCCTGCGCCCACAGCGGCAGCAGGTTCGCGGCCCGGCTCGTCGCGTCCGGCACCACCGACGTGCTGTGGGAACGGGGCGGCAGCGGCATCTACGACCCTCTCTTCCGGTCCGTGCCCAGCGTGTACGAGACCTGGAACGCCGTGAACGTCCTGCGGGCGGTGCGTACGGCTCTGCGTGCGGAACGCGAACAGTACGCCGGGCGCGCGGCCGCCGTCATCGACGACGGCACGTTCCTCATCACCCACCTGGTGTTCCGGCAACTCCTCGCCCAGGACGCCGGCATGGGCGAGCCGGACCAGTCGCTCACCTGGGCCGCCGAAGCCAAGGAGCAGGTGCCCGACCTGGTCAAGCGTGTCGTCCCGGCGCTCGTACAGGCTCTGGACGGAGTGGGAACCCGGTCGAGCCTGCAACGCGTGTGCGCCGATCCGGGGCAGGCCGCCGACCTCGTGACCGCGACTCTGGCAGCGCTCGAAGGCGGCGGGACCGAGGACGCCGCCGCGCAGTACCGGCGCGAGGAGAGCAAGCCCCGTAAGCGCCGCAGGCCCAACGCCGTGCATGTAATCGTCGACAAGGGCGCCCTGGAGGAAGGGGCACCGCTGCACCTGGCCCTGTACCTGCAGCCGGAGAAGGACGCGCTCGCCGCATGGCTCGACGCGAACCCGCGCCGGGCACTCGCGAAGTGGACCAACACCAACCGGGCACGTCCGATCGTCTGGGCCGCCGACGGCAACGCGTACTCGCCGAGCGGTCTCATCGCACGGATGTGGGAGCTGGCCGCGTGGGAAGGTCGTCCGGTCGCAAACCAGGGCACCGCCCGCTGGGCTACGCAGGACGGAGAGACGCTCGCCATCCTCGCCCGGCGGCTCCTCGACGGCATGGAGGAGTCGGGGGACGCCGAGTGACTGACTAGCGGCACGGGCTTTCGGGCCGTCACGCGAACTCGCGCTGTGCCTCGGCTCCGGCCGGCCGGAGCCCGACGCACTGATCGAACTGGAAGAGGAATTGCGTGGGCACATCACTCACCTTCTCCCCGAGCTCCGTGAGTCGGCCCGGCAGCTATGGCCCGACAGCATCGAGGCACTTCGACTGACGGCCCGGCTCGACGGAATCGAACAACAGACCAGGCAGGGTCTCGGGCACGGCGCACTCTCCGCTCACGTCCAGGTGCATCAGCTCGCTCGGGATTGCCAGTACCTGCTGGCCCGGCACACTGCGGAGAGCCAGCGATGACAGCCAAGATGCCCCCGCTGGCCTTCGTCTACGACCGCTGCGCCAGCCGCTCCCGCCGACAGCTCCACATGCGGTTGGAGGGCTGCCGCCACTACGCCAAGGGCATGGGCTGGGCCATTGCCGGGTGCTGGGTCGAGCTCGGCGAGCACGCACTCGCCGTGCACCGCCCGCAGCTGGCCGCGCTGCTGTCCGCCATGCGAGCAGAGGCGGACCACCTCGTCGAGGTGCTGTGCCTTGTGCACACCGGGGAAAGGCTGGCAACCGACACCACGCACCGTCTGCTGCTCCAACAGCGCGTCATCGCAGCCGGAGGCCGGACGGTCACCACGTTCGACGAGTCCGACCAGCCGACCCTGAGCGCCATTCTGGAAGGGAAGGCCCCGTGACTCCGCATCAGCGCCGCACCGTCACCTATCTGATGTGCCTGGCCGCGCTTGCTCTTGTCCTCATCATCGGCATCATGGGCGGTGGGCATGACTAGCCCGAGTCACCGTCCGCAGGTTGGCGATGAAGTTGAGTACACGACTGGCCGCCGGGCGATCGTCACCGACATCAGGAAGGGCATTCCGTACCTGAGAACTGCGGGGCGTAGGGAGTGGCCGGCAGAGGATCCGGACTCGCTGACGGTGATGCGGACGCGGTCGCAGCGGATCTCGGACGGTGATCTGTGGTGAGCCGCGCCCACGGCCGGGCAACCAAGAACACCCACCCGCTTATCCCTCTGCCGCCCACTGCTCGCCCTCGCAGCTTCTCGTCCTGACGCCTCCCAGCACGATTGTCAGGGACGCCGTATACGTCTCAGCGCCCCGGCCCTTCAAGGCGAATACGAGCCTCTGAAGCTGCCAGCGCAGCACACGCGGCGCGTCGGACCCTCCGGTGCGGCAACCGCACCGCCTCACTGATCCCCGCCCGGGGTGAACCACCGAACCAGAAGCGCCCGACGAAAGGAGCAGACATTGCCATTCCGCTCCCGAGAGCCGATGTGGACTGGACCGCGCTGCGGAACTTCGCGGCACTGCGAGGACAGCTCAGGGTCTCCCTGACCTCCATCTGCAACGCGAAGTGCTGGTTCTGCCACAACGAAGGCGACGTGCCGCCGCCGTTCACCCACCTGCACCGCAGCACCAAACCAGGCGCCCGCGAACTGGTCGCAGTCGACTGAACTACCAGCCGGCATGATCTGCCAGCATTTGAGTACTCATACTCACGTGCGGGCACCTGCACGGCTGCTACCTTCGCACCCGCGCGTGACATCGACAAGCACGTGGTTTGACAGGGGGCGGAGTGACGTTCGAGGAAGAGTGGGCCGAGCTCAAGCGGGAGAATTCGGTCCGCATGAACCTGGCCGGCACCGGCGGAGCGAGCTGGAATTCGGGTGGGCAGGGCACTCTTCGTTCTTCCCGGCAGGTATGGCACAAAGGCGCCCAGGGCGTGGGGTCGCTTCAGACGAACCTGAAGGCCGCGCTACGGGAGTTGGAGAGCAAGCAGGACGGGGCCGGGAGCGGGAACAGGGGAGTCGATGGCCTGCGCAGTACAGCCTCACACTTCAGTGCCTATCAGTCATGGCAACGGCGGCTCGATCTCGTAAGCCGGGAGTGCGAAGAGCTGAGGGACAAGTTGCAGAAGTCCGGTGATGCCTTTTACACGAGTGACGGTGCGATCAGTGAAGCCTTCCGCGAGCAGAAGACCGTACCGATGAAGAGCGCCGGCGCCGGTCACCCTCACCAGGACCGGAGGGCATACTGACGGTGAACCTCTCACAGCTGCGAACGCTCAGGCCATCGGAGTTCGAGGAAGCCGCCGACGGCTGGCACAAGGTCAGCAGCGCCGCGGGCGAGGCCAAGGACCGGGTGGACAACGAGATCCTTGCGACATTGCGGCACAGTCTGGAGGGCAAGGGGCGAGATGCGGCACTGGTGCGCCTGCAACGACTCAGCCGCAACTTCCAGTACACCCAGGTGGAAAGTGGTCTGATCCGTACCGCCCTGAACGGACTGGCCTCGGAGCTACGTGCGGCACAGAAGAAGTTGAACGACGCACTGGCGGATGCCGAGGCGGAGAAGTTCACGGTCAAACCGGACGGCACGGTCCATTGGGTTTCTCAGCGAGCGAAGGTTCCATTCAATCCTGAGCACACCACATGGGCAGGCGGCCCCGTGAGTGCGATTACCTCCGACCCCCAGCAGGCCAAGGCCCAGGCGTACGCAGATCGCATCGGTGCGGCCATCCAGGACGCCAACGAGGCGGACGCCCGCTACTCCCAGATCTTCGACCGTCTGAAGGCGGACAACAACCTCGACGTCACCACCTCGGGCTGGGCCGACGCCCAGCGGGACATGAGGTCCCTCCAGGCCGCGGACAAATACCTGCAGCCCGATGACATCCCGAATGGCAAGTCTCCTGCCGAGAACGCCAAGTGGTGGAAGAGCCTCTCCGCGGACGAGAGGGCCGACTACACCGCACTGTTCCCGGCGAGCATCGGCGCCTTGGATGGCATCCCGTCCGACGTTCGCGACGAGGCCAACCGGGCCGTCTTCACGGAGACACGGGCCGCTTACCAGACTCGGCTCGACGCGATGCCGCCGGAGCCCTGGCCCGAGTGGGTATCTGTCGGTGGCCCCTATGCCAGCATGGTGCAGAGTGATGAGTGGACGGCCTGGAACAACAAGTACCACGCTGAAGAGGTCAGGGCGGCCCTCAAGGGAATGGATGCCATCCAGAAGCGCCTCGACTCCACTGCCAAAGACGACCTCCCCGATGCTTACCTGTTGGGCTTTAGTCCGAACGGCACCGGGCGCGCGGTTATCGCCAATGGCAATCCCGACACGGCCGACCACACCGCTGTCTACGTACCAGGTACGACATCGAACCTCAGCGGGATCGAAGGCGACATCAAGCGTATGACTGACCTCTGGAAACAGTCTCACGCACTAGCGGACGGCCAGGAAGTCTCAACCGTTACATGGCTCGGCTATGACGCACCGCAAAAGTTGGGGAGGGATGCTCCTCAGAGCCATTTCGCGGATGAGGGGGCACCGGGATTCAACAACTTCATCGATGGCCTCAAGACCTCGCATGAATCGGGATCTGGTGGCCACCTCACTGCAATCGGCCACTCCTACGGCACCACACTCGTCGGCTCCGCTGCCCGTCAGGGCGATCTCAATGCCGATGACGTGGTATTCGCGGGAAGCCCCGGTGTCCAGGTGGGCAAGGCCACAGACTTGGACGTCCCGCAGGGGCATGTATGGAATGAAGAAGCCGACGGCGACGCTGTTCCGGATTTGGGTCGATGGGGCCATGGTGGAAGCCAATGGAAGTTCGGAGGCGGTGTCGGCATCATTCCCAGCGACGACCTCTTCGGAGCCAATCAGATGAGCACTGACACGGAGGGGCATAGTAATTACTGGAAACCCGAGTCGATGAGTCTGAAGAATCAGGCAGCCGTCGTCGTGGGCCAGTACGAGAAGGTAGTTACCGATGGCTAATCATTTTCGACCCCGACAAGGCGCCTTGAAGCAGTCACTCGTCATACTCCCACTGGCCGCGATCACCGCACTAACTGGATGCTCCAGCGTGACCGATACCAACAAAGACCCCGGCTACACGCCTGAGGCCAGAGAGATCTCCGAAGTTAAGCAGGAAGCAACGGGACTTTCTGGCGAAATCCTCAGGGCCATTGGCCTGCAAGGCGAAGTGAGCAAACCCGGACCAGGGGTTGCCGTATGCGGAGAAGAAAACGCCGATAGGTTCTATACAATCCACCATCCGTGGTCCCTCACAGGCGTACCCATTGGGGACATGAAGAAGGCCATGACGCGCCTCAAGGAGGAGCTCCCCAAAAATGGCTGGAAAATCGTAAGCTACGGACCAGATAAGAGTCCGAGCAAAAGCCTAGAGCTGGTCGCTGACTCCACGAAGAGGAAATTCTCGGTCAACATCCACCTTTATGACGAGACCGTTCGAGCCAAGACCGACGGGCCTAAGTCCAAGATCTACGTCGATCTCATCTCGGCCTGCTTCCAGGTGCCCAAGGGAAAGACCGTCGACCAGTATTGATCGTGGCAGATCCATAGCCAGTCACGGTCTCGCGCACACAAGGCAGTAGGGCGGAAGGCTCACTAGGAGCCGGCGGCCATGCGACCATCGTTGTCAGCCACGGCAGGCCAGCGCTGCGGTAGCTTCCCGTGCCCAATGAGGGTTTTCATCCTGAAGTTGCAGGTCAGACACCTCAGGATGAAACGACCTCAGTGATCCCGAGCCCAAAGTCGACGGCCTAACGTACGAGTTCAAGGTGACGTGTATCAACGATCACGCCTCACCCTTTACCTCGGACTGGTCCACCGGGATGGTCTTCCCTGCGTCAGCACGACACTTTCAGTGTGCCAGCGAATTCACTGAACGTCGTCGTGCTTTCCCGACCGCCGCGCTGCAACGCGATTCTCAAGAAGTACCGCGACGGATACCTTCGGCCTCGGTGGTGCGTGAATTGGGCCGATTCGCTGCGCAGGAGACAACGCTGTGGGGTGGACTTCCGCTGAGCGGTGTCCCCCCCACAGCCAGGGCCCGAACCTGCGATCGGGCCGACCTCAGTGGCTAGTGGAAAAAGCCCGCGGCCTTACGGTCTGTCGCCTGATAGTCCGCGCTGCCCGAGCGGATCTTCGCCGATACCTGCTGCAGCGTGCTTTGGATGTGGGTCGCCCGGGAGTTCCACTGCCGCTCTGCGGCCTGGAACGCCTGGTGCGCCTCGCCCTCCCAGGACTCGGAGACGCGCTTGACCGCGCCCCAGATCTTGTCCAGCTCGGCCTGCAGTTCCTTTGCGGCCCGCTCGATGTCGGCAGCGGTCTGCTCCAGAGCGCCATAGGTAACACGAAGGTTCTGGTCGCCGGCCATACTCTCCCCCACTTCTCGGAGTTGCTACTCGGTGGTCGCGACGTGCCCGCCGGGGCGTCGATACCCCAGCCCTAGTGGCAGCGTCTAGTAGTTGCTGATGCCGCTGGCAGCGCCGGGGTCCAGGCGTCCGCCCGCCGCGCCACCGTTGACGTCGATGCCCCGGAAGCTGGACAGCACCTCGGCATCATTGGCGTCGCTGGTGACGCTGGTGCGGGCGACAGCGTCGTTGATGCCGTCGAGCATCCTGCGCAGAGCGGCGTGGTCCTCATTGAGTGCGTTCTGCGCCTGTCGGAAGGCGCTCGCGCCCTGCCCCGTCCACGCCGTTTCGACGGCCGCGATGGCGTTCACCAAAGTGCGCAGCTGCGCCGACATCGAATGGCTGCCGCTCAGGATCTCGTTCTTGAGCTTCTCGATCTCCGCATACGTAAGTGTGGTGTTCCCTGCCATGATCCACCTTCCCCCATGAGTAAGTTATGAAGCCGAGGCGATTCTTCAATTCTCGACTTCACTTAACGGCTGCTCCATTGAGTCAGCCTGACCACTGGTCACTCTAGTCGTGCGACCCGCCGTCTCCCTTCCTAACTAACTGTTGAGCTGGGCTCTACGGCGCCGAGCAATCATCAGCCCGCCGATAATTGCTGCCCCAGCCACCGCCCCGGCAGCGACGATGATTGGCCACACGTCGGAGTCACTGTTCGCCGTCTGGCCGGATTGATTCTGCGCCCTGCCAGCGTGGCCATCGTTTGGCACTGACTGAGGCGTCTGCGAAGGTGAGGCCGTACTACGTGCCGTCAGCAGCGGGTTGACATCGGCCGGTCCGGGGTCGCCCTCTTTGTCAAGCAGTACCTTGCGAGGACGGACGATCCCGTAACCAAGGTACTTGCTCGGCACCTTGCCATCCTCCGGCTTGCCGGCGGTCTCCATCATGACGCGCAGAACCTGGTTGTTGGTCCACTTGGGATGTGCTGACCAGATCAATGCCGCCGAGGCCGAAGCAATGGCAGTGGCATCACTGGTTCCATCCTCGACGCAGTACCGGAGCGCCGCACTACAGCGAGTGGGAATACTAACTCCGGGAGCCGCTAGCGCTACCTGCGGCCCATAGGTCGAGAATTCGGCTACTTTCAGGGACTTGTCCACGGCCCCGATTCCGACAACTCCAGGGAGGCTTGCTGGGTAGACAGGGGCGTTGCCATTATCCCCGTCATTACCCGTGCCCGCAAAGATCAGGCTTCCCTTCTTGTTCGCATAGTCAATCGCCGGTTGCAGCTCGACCTGCGCTTCTTTAACGGCAGGTCTGCCACGGGAGATGTTGATGACCTTCGCCCCCTGGTCCGCCGCATAGCGGATGGCTTTCGCCATGTTGACGAGGCCATACCCACCTACGTACTTGAGGGGAAGGACCTTCGAGCCCGGCGCCAACCCCCAAGGCCCGTCTCCGCTCCGCCTGCCAGCGATGATCATCGCCATGCTCGTGCCATGGCCTTCATTGTCGTGGTTTACGCCCTGACCTTTGCCCGAGAAGTCCTTGCCCGATAGCAACTGGCCGCGCATCTCGGGTACGGAACTGTCGACGCCGCTGTCGATCACAGCAACCGTGACGCCCTCTCCCGTGCTGACCTGCCACATGCGTTCGGCCTTCATCGCGTCCAGATGCCACTGACGTGATCTCATGTCCGCGGCGGCAGCGGTCGGCGCTAGCAAGCCCAGGCAGAGGGCCGAGAGGCAGGCGAGCGCAGCCAGCCGGAACTGGTTCCGCCGCATGCGAATTGCCGCCCGATTCACGGTGCGGTGTCCTTCCCTTCGTCCGGGTCGTTGAGCGATCACGTCAGATCTATTCGATCACCGGAGGTACGACCGATCGGTCCTGCGCCACCCACGTTTGATCGTCCTCGTGGAGATAGTCCGGTCGCTGCTCGCCGCTGCGCCTGCCCCGTGAGGTCGACGGTCCTCCGGGCATGGGGAGCAGCCTGTCGGTGGAGTTACCTCGTCCCAGACCAGAGCCACCTGGTGTGAACTCAGATATCCGGCCACTCGGTGCCTGAGTTCGTCCGCGTGCCTCGCCCAGCTCAGCGGCCGAGCTACGCTCCGTGAACGGCGGTGTTCCAGACGCGGTGCCCTCTACTACACCGCCTGAACCGCCCTGGCTTATCGCGGAGCTGGGCGGCGCGGGTCGCTGCTCGCCGCCGATCAGCGATCCGCCTGGCGCCGGGCCTACGGTGCCACCGGGCTCGTACGCCCAACGTCGTCCAGGAACGCCCCGGCTCCCACCGCTGCTGGGGCCTCCCGGGCGGCCTCCGCCCGTGACGCCACGCGCCATGGCGCTGCGATCCTCGCCCGTGACTGCCCCCCGAGGCGCTCCGACAGCCTCCCTGCGAGGAGGGGCAATTCGCTGTCCAGAATGTCCCGAGCCATCGCCATTCGCCCCGCTTCCGGCGGTGGAAGGGCTCCCGCCAGTCCCCGCCGATCTGGGCGGGATCACGCCGCGCTCCTCCCCCATGACCGTCCCGCCCGGCAATCTGGGACGTCCAGATGCAGTGCCGCCCCGCTGAGTGGTTGCGCCAGGAACACCGTTCTCCCCAGCGCTGCGGGGGCGTTCCTGCGTCACGCCCGGCCGGGCGGTATCCGGCTGCGGATGCCGTGTCGTACCTCCACTCCATGAGGGGGCCTTAGTCGGCCCAGGGATCGTCGGCAGACCGGGTACGACGGGGCTGGAGGGAATGCCGGAGTGCTCGGGAGTGGCGGGGATGGTGCCCCCCTGCGACGGTGTTTTACCGGGCACGACAACGGGGGCCGTAGAGTCGACAGACGTACCAACCTGCGGAACGTGCTGCGCACCACCGGCAGTCGAGCGGGAGACTCCTGCGTGCTGCTCATTGCCGCTGCTCCCCGTCGAAGAAGCGGTCCCACTACCTGCGCCATACCCAGCCCTACTGCCGCCCGACTGATCGACAAACGTGTAGCGCTTGCTGATTCCGTCCTTCAAGGGCGGCGGATCCGGTACGAACCCCGACGCCGGCTTGAAGTTGGGCGGCTCCTGGCTCTCGATCTTCTCCTGGGCCGTGCGGTAGTACGAGGCCAGCCGGTTCATCGCCGCCACCGCCGCTTCGCGGTCCGGGTCCGTCATCAGGGGAGCGCCCGTCGCGCTGCGCGCTGTAGGCGATGCCGCGCTGTCCAGCTTCACGGAGTTGTCCTGTTTCGGCTTAGGCATCGTCTTCGCCTCCCACAACGCCGTGCCGGCATCCGAGATGGCGTTGCCGGTGGTTGAGGCGAAGTGGGCCAGGTTGTGGCTCTGTTTGACGGTGTCGTGGCTCCACTCGCGGAAGGCGTCGGCGCCCTCGCCTTCCCACTGCACGCGTTCGACGTGTGCCTTGAGCTCCGTGGCGATCTGGTCGATCTCCTTGCCTGCCTGGACCAGGCAGGCACCCGTAAACGAGATCACCATGTGGTCCCCGCTGGCCACCATGTCGTACAGGGCCTGGTGCGTTGCGTTCTCGAAGTTGCTGTTGCCGGACGAGCTGGAGTTCCCCGCCATCCCTCTCTTCTTCCCCTCGCGTCAGATGCCGTCGGCGCCTGCGGACTGCCCGTCGCCCATGCCGGCTGCGGCAGAGCCTGCGGCATCGGAAGACATGGGCCGATGCTCCGGTCGTGGTGCCTGGTACAGCTCCTGGGTGCGGCGCTGGATCGCTGCCAGGCGGTTCTTCACGTCGGCATCGATGGCCTCGTATCCGCTTTCGGCGACCCGGGAGCCGATGCTCAGCGTCTCGATCTGGTCGCCGAACGCCTTGGAGAACGCCTCCAGCTGGGACAGCACCTTCTCGTACGCGCCGGCCAGGCCCTGCGCCTCGGCGAATCCCTGGCCGAAGGAAGCATGGGCGATCGTGCGGTGGCCGAGCGTCCCCGGGTCCGCGTTCGACTTCTTCAAACGCGCCAGCAGGTCATCCACCCGCTTCTTGAACTTCTCCAGCGTCTCGGCTTCGACGGCCAGATCGGCGCTCTTGCCCTGTGGCGCTGCCCCGTTCACCTGCATGCCCGTTGTCTCGTCGGCCCGCATGGTGTCCTTCCCCCCGGATACCGCTACCCGTAAGTCACCAACGTCAGGAGCCACTCTATCCATCACCTCTGACAACGACCGTGTGTCTTGCGTCCATGCGTTCGGGGAGCTCTCTCCTATGTCCGGAAGCGTAGTCGTTCGCGCCGTGTGGCTCATGGGCCGCGGCCCCATCAAAGTGAGTACGGCTACTCATTGACGCGCGGCGCCCGCCCGCGTGCATCCCGCTTGCGTACATCCCGCCAGACGACCGCCGTGCCCGCGATGACGGCAACCGCGACGCCGCCGGCCCCCACGCCATACGTCGCGTACCGCTCCATCCGCTCCTGCGGACTCTCGCCGTCGGGCCAGGCAGTGGGGTCAGGGGGCGCGGCCTTGGCCAGACCGCTGTCCGCGCTCGGGCGGTCGATGGGGTGGGCGTCCTCGGTGAGGGCGCGCACCGGGTCTACTACTCCCCAGCCCACGAAGGTGTCCTTGCCGTTGACGGTGCGTTCGGCGGTCTGCTCGATCTGGGCGACGATCTGGTGCTCCTGCCAGTCCGGGTGCTTGGCTTTCAGGAGGGCGGCGACGCCGGCGACGTAGGGGGCGGAGAAGCTGGTGCCGTTGTCCACGCACTGGCCGCCCTTGGGCACGGTGGAGACCATGTCCACGCCGGGGGCGGCCACCCCGATGAAGTCGCCGCTCTGGGAGAAGGGGGCGCGCTCGTTGTTGCGGTCGGAGGAGGCGACGGCCAGCACCCCGTCATACGCGGCCGGGTAGGTGTCTTTGAGCTGGCCGTCGAGGCCGTCGTTGCCGGCGGATGCGATGACGACGATGTTCCTGTGTCGGGCTTCCTTAACGGCGGCCGCCAGGTCGGAGTTGGGGGAGAGCGGCTTGGTGGTGTCCTGGGAGATGTTGATGACGCCTGCGTCGGCGGCTATGGCCTTGCGGATGGCCTGGGCCAGGGTGGCGGCGGTGCCGCTGCCGTTCTCGTCGTTCTGGCGGAGGGGGATGATCGTGGCTTCGGGGGCGAGCCCGACGAAGCCGGTGCCCGCTCGGGGGCGGGCAGCGATGATGCCGGCGACCTTGGTGCCGTGGCCCACCGGGTCGTACGTGCCGTCCGTCGGCGCCTTCGGATCTCCTGCGGTTGCGTTTCTTCCGCCCTTGGTGTGGTGCAGGAAGTCCCAGCCGTGCTTGGTGTCGACGGCGCCGGCCAGCTGCGGGTTGGTGTTGTCGACGCCGGTGTCGATGACGGCGACGCGTACCGGGCGGCCGTGCGTGTCCCGGCCCTTGGTGTCCTGCCACAGCTGGTCCAAGACGATGCGCTGCAGGGCCCAGGGGCGTTCCTTGATCTGTTGCTTCATGGGGAAGGTACATATGCCGTTCCCCTGGGGGACCGGGGTCACGCCCTCCCCGTCCGCTGCGTGAGCGACCTCGGGTGGAGCCACGGATGCAATGCTTCCGATCAGGGCCACGAGCAGGGTGGCCGCGGCCCAGGCGGTGGGTGTTGTCCTCCTCACTGTGTCTCCCTGTTTCTCAGGATCCCTGGGGCTGGCGGGCGGCGTTCGCATCCAGCCGGGGCCCCATCGGCAGGAACTGCGACCAGCTCGTCGGCACCAGCACCGGTTTGATGTCCTTGTAACCGAGGAGGATCTGCGCCCGGTTGGTCTCCTGCGACCGCTCGCCGGAGTGCTGTTCCTTGGCTGTGCCTGGGGTGCCGATGCCGGACTGTTTGGCGCTGCTGTCGTTGTTCGTCTGAACGCCGTAGCGCAGGCCCGTGTCCGTGACGAGGAAATGTGCCCCTGAGGCGGCGTCTCCTGGCTGGATCTGCTTGTAGAACAGGCCTGTTCCCGGGGTGACGTACGCGCTGGTGCCGCCGTTGGCGATCTGTTGGGGGAAGTCCGCTCCGGCCCAGGTACTCAGCTCCGTACCGCCGGTCTTCGACACCGCACGCAGCACACTGCAGACCGTATGGCGATCGCCCTGTGCCGTGGCGGTGTTGACCTGCTCGGTGATCTGCTGCGGCCATTGCTTCTCGGCGAACAGGTGCTGGGCCTGCGGGGTGAAGGACTGTGCATCCACCTCGGTGGGACGGTTGTGCTGCTCCAGCGGGGCCGTCTGCCGGGAGAACAGGAGCAGCTTGGCCACGAAGTCGGAGACGGGGACGACCTTGCCCTGCAACACGACGTAGTGCTGGGTGCCGGCGCCGGTTGTCGCGCGCAGCACCATGCCGATGCGGTTTTCGCGTTCGCCAAGACCCTCGACGTGGGCAGGCTGGTTGACCGTACCGGGCAGGGTGGGGAAGGCGATCGGTGTGCCGTCGTGGAAGGTGGCGAGCCAGTCCTTGGTGACCTGCTGAGGCTGCCGGCTGCCCACCAGGGCGCGCAGCAGCAGTTCCGTGTCTCTGCCGCCGTTGATGAGGTACTTGGTGCCCTTGGGGTCGATCAGATAGCGCGCCCCGCCGGACTCCCCGGATCCCCTGGCCTCTTGGACGTAGAGAGCATGACCGCCGTGCAGCCGGCCCGTTCCCTCCACCTTGTCCGTGTCGCGGTCGGCGAAGAGGAAGGTGGCCTTCTGTACGGACTTGCCGTTGCTGCCGGGTTGTTCGCAGACCGCCCAGCGCTTGCTCTTCGCCGCCTCGGCGCCGTCTGGGAGGCGGTCAGGGGCATACGGGATTCCCAGAGTCGGGCCGTGCGGGAGTTTTCCGTTGTCCAGCTCGCTCTCGTCGACCTTGAGGACGTCGAACCGGTCGGGTTTGAGGAGCAGCCGGGCGGAAGCCATGTTCAGGACGGGGTGCAGCTGTTTCTTGCCGTCCGTCTCCAGCACCACGTACAGAGTGGTGGATTTGCTGCCCAGGATGACGTGTGCGCCGGGGGTGTCCCAGCCCTTGGGTGCCTTGGGTCGGAACATGCCCCAGGCGCCGAATCCGGCCAGGATCAGGGCGGCGGTGATCAAACCTGGCAGCACCGCGCGCAGCGGGCTCGGGGCGCCCTCGTCCGTACGGTCCGGGGAAGGCTGCAGAAAGGCGGCCACCAGCCGTTTCTTGGCGAAGGTGTAGCCGTTGAGCTCGTCCCGCCGTGATGCCATGACGCTGCGCTTCTCCCCTGCTCCCCCTGCGGCCGTTCCGCAGCCGCCCGGTCCTGCATGTTCTCGGGCCTCGGGCCCCTCGATTCCCTCACCCGCTCGTCATGCTCCGCGCCCGGCTGTACAGGTCCAGGACCGCCAGGCACAGCGGCATCAGGGACAGCAGCAGGAATCCGTCGACGAGATCGAGCACCCGGCCCCAGAAAGGCGTCAGCCCCTTCTTCGGCACGCTCAGCGCGACCGTCGTGACCAGCGCCACCGCACTGAGGACCATGAGCGCCAGCCACAGCGTACGCAGGTCCAGCGGGGTGCGGTCTCCCGTAAGGAAGTCGTTCAGCATCCCGGTGGGTGGGTTGAAGGCCACGCCCAGTACGAGGAGGGAGAGCGCGGCCAGGCCTGCGACGACCGCGCAGGCGACGTGGGTGGTGTAGCGGAAGAGCCGGGCGCGCAGCAGCGTCGCCAGGCCGGTGGCGAGGGCGAGGAGCTGTGCCCATGCGGAGTGGGAGAAACCGAGGATGCCCGCGGCGCAGATGAGGACCGCGCAACACCCGCCGAGCAACCCGAGCAGCAGCTCATGGCCTCGGCGGACCTGGGCGGCGACGCGCTCCTCGTCGACGGGGTCCAGGCCGACGGGCTCCTCACTGCCCCTCAGTTCTGCCCCTGTCTCCCGCTCCTCGCTCAGGCTGCGCGGAGTGACGTACCCGATGGGCAGCCGGGCCAGGCGCGTGGCCAGCCCCGGCAGAAAGGCCATCAGGCCGATGATCCCTGGCGCGCAGACGGCGGCGGTCTGGACAGCCGTCGCCTCGCTGATGATGGCGAGGAATGCGGCGAGGGTGCCGACGGCCGCGACGAACGTGGCAGCGATGAACGGCGCATCGCCGTACGGCGACAACGCGACCAGCGCGACGGAGACTACGAGCACGGCAAGACAGCCCAGCAGGAACTGCAGCCGCCCGGCCCCCTGGCCGGCGTCCGGGCCGACGATCCCCGAGCCTGCGCACAGCACGACCGGCAGCGCGCCCAGGCCGAGTGCGACAGCGGACGGCTGGTCCCCGTAGACCCGGGCCCGAACCCCCGCGAATGCGGCCAGCAGCACACCGGCCGTGCCGGCGATCACGCCCGGCAGAGTCTGCATGTCGTGCCGTACCGGGTCGGCGGACCACAGCACGAGGGCGAGGAGGACGAGGAGCACCCCGACCCCGGCCAGCCCCACCCCGCGCAGCAGGCCGTCGTTCCACAGGCGGCGGTCGCGGGTGACGGCGGCGGCCACGGCATCGGAGACATCGTCAAAGACTGCCGGTGGGAGCGATTGTGAGAAGGGGCGCAGATGCAGCATCTCGCCGTCGATGACGCGCTGGTCGGCCAGCGTACGGGCGCTGTCGAGCGCACTGCCGTCGACGCGGAAGAGGTAGTAGCCGGTCGGCGCGCCCGGGGGCTGTCGCTGGCCGGTCAGGCGCAGGATTTCCGGGTAGATGTCGGAGACCGGGATGTTCTCGGGCAGCGCCACGTCGATACGGCTGTCGGGGGCGACCACCGCGACCCTGCGGAAGCCGGTCCCCGCGCTCATGCTCACCGTGTTCAGTTCTTCCCCCTGCTCACCTGGTCATCCGGCCACTCGGTCACATGGCCGCTCACTCACTTGATCACCGTCACGGTCGCTCCGTACGCGGCCTGTGCCGGGGCGCCATCGTGCCACCGCACGTTTATCCCACCGCACCTTTGCGTCACTGCACCTGAAGCTCTTCCCCACCCGTCACATTAGTCGGCAGTAGGATCGCCTGATGCGGGGGGCGCCGTCGCCAGGGGGCGACCGGTACGGAACTTTCCTCCGTATCGAGGGATTGATGCTCGGTGAGCCAGATCGTCGTCAAGCGCCCGCCGCGGGCGCTTCCGCCCGGCCCTGCCACGGACGAACTGCAGCTGCAGGCCCCGCCGGAGCTGCCGCGCGGCCAGCAGGAGGGCGTGCTGATGCAGCTCCTGCCGATGATCGGTATGGGCTCGTCGGTGGTGTTCTTCTTCATGCCGGGCATGCCTCCTTTCATGCGCATCATGGGCGCGCTGATGCTCGTCTCGACGATCGGCATGGTCATCGCCCAGGTCGTCCGCTACCGCAGAGGCACCCAGGGCGAGATGGCGCAGAGCCGCCGGGACTACCTCAAATACCTGGCGCAGACTCGCCGTCGGATCCGCCGTACGGCCACCGCCCAGCAGAGCACCCAGCACTACCTCCATCCCGCCCCCGACCAACTGTGGTCCATCGTCGCCGAGGGCAGCCGCGTCTGGGAACGCCGCATCGGCGACGCCGACTTCGCCCAGGCCCGCATCGGCCTGGGCACCCAGCAACTGGCCACCCCGCTCGTCGCCCCCGACACCGCCCCCGTCGACGAACTCGAACCCCTCACCGCCGGCATCATGCAGCGCTTCCTCGCCGCCCACGGCTCGCTGCACCACATGCCGGTCGCGGTCTCCCTGCGCGCCTTCTACCACCTCACGGTCTCCGGCGACCCGGCCTGCGCCCAGGGCGCGGCCCGTGCCTTGATCGGCCAGCTCGTCACCCTGCACTCCCCCGCCGACCTCCTGGTCGCCGTGGTGGCCGCCCCCCACGCGATCGGGCGCTGGGAGTGGACGAAGTGGCTGCCCCACACCCAGCTGCCCGGCGCGGCTGACGGCGCCGGCACCCGGCGCCTGTTCAGCGACGACCTCAACGAACTCGAATCGCTCCTGGCCGGCCACCTCGCCGACCGCCCCCGCTTCAGCAAAGACGCCCCACCCCTCCTCGACCGGCCCCACCTCGTCGTCATCCTGGACGGCGGCATGGTCCCCGCGGACTCTGCTCTCGCCGCCCCCGAAGGCCTCCAGGGCGTCACCGTCATCGAGGTCCTCTCCGGCGAGCTCGATGAACCCCGCGGCGGCCTGTCGGTATCCGTCCACCCCGCCCGCCTGCGCATGGAGTCCGCCGTCTCCGCCTACGACGGCACCCCCGACCTGCTCTCCCTGGAACGCGCCGACACCCTCGCCCGCAAGCTCGCGCCCCTGTACGTGGACGGCACGGACGAGGACGAACCGCTCCTGGCCAACCTGGACTTCACCGACCTCCTCGACCTCGGCGACCCCGCCGACGTCGACACCGCCCGCACCTGGCGCCCCCGCTCCCAGGCCGAACGCCTGCGCGTCCCCCTCGGCATCGACGAATCCGGCCAACCCGTCATGCTCGACCTCAAGGAAGCCGCCCAGAACGGCATGGGTCCGCACGGCCTGTGCATCGGCGCCACCGGCTCCGGCAAATCCGAACTCCTGCGCACCCTCGTCCTGGGGCTTTCGGTCACCCACTCCTCCGAAACCCTCAACTTCATCCTCGCCGACTTCAAGGGCGGCGCCACCTTCGCCGGCATGTCCGCCCTGCCCCACGTCGCCGCCGTCATCACCAACCTCGCCGACGACCTCTCCCTCGTCGACCGCATGGGCGACGCCATCCGCGGCGAACTCCAGCGCCGCCAGGAGCTGCTGCGCCAGGCCGGCAACTTCGCCAACATCCACGACTACGAAAAGGCCCGCACCGCCGGCCACCCCCTCGACCCGCTGCCGTCCCTCGTCCTGGTCATCGACGAGTTCAGCGAGCTGCTCACCGCCAAGCCCGACTTCATCGAGATGTTCATCCAGATCGGCCGCATCGGCCGGTCCCTCGGCGTCCACCTCCTCCTCGCCTCCCAGCGCCTGGAGGAGGGCCGCCTGCGCGGCCTGGACACCTACCTCTCCTACCGCATCGGCCTGCGCACCTTCTCCGCCGCCGAATCCCGCGTCGCCCTCGGCGTCCCCGACGCCTACCATCTCCCCTCCGTCCCCGGCTCCGGCTACCTCACATGCGGTACGGACGAGATGACCCGCTTCAAGGCCGCCTACGTCTCGGGCCCCTACCGCTCACCCAACAGCCACACGGACCACGGCGCACTCCCCGTCCAGCAGCGCGCCGCCCTCTTCACCGCCGTCCCCGTCCCTGTCCCCGCCGCCTCCGCCACTCCGGCCGCACAGCCCACCCCCGAGGTCCCCGCACAGGCCGACGACGCCCTCGCCGACACCGTCCTGGACGTCATCGTCCGCCGCCTCGACGGCCAGGGACCACCCGCCCACCGGGTCTGGC
>NZ_SDIG01000227.1:0-8517 GCF_004122755.1 Streptomyces sp. TM32 | reverse complement strand
CCTCCCCCACCCCCTCCGCCGAAGCCGACGCCGACGCCGACTCCGACCCCGCCAGCTGGTTGAGCGCCGCGGCGGTCAGTGCCTCCACGCCCATGGTGAGGGTCGGGCGGACGACCGGTACGAAGTGCGGGGAGTGGTTGGACGGGATGTCCTGCGCCAGCCGGCCGGCGGCCAGCGCCGTATGGAACTCCTCCGGGTCCCAGCCGCCCAGCCACCAGTAGTAGAGCGGGGCCCCGGCGGCGGTCGCCAGCAGTCCGGCGTCCTCGCTGCCGGTGGCCGGTTCGTACGGGAACAGCCGCTGTGCGCCGAAGAGTTCGGTGAAGGCGTCGTTGACCTGCCGCAGCGTCGTGGAGTCGTTGACGGTGACGGGGAAGGTGTCCAGGACCACGGTCTCGGGGGCGCGGTCCGCGCCGGAGGCGGCGGCCTCGGCCCGGGCTATGCGGTCGACGGCGGCCAGCACGGCGGTGCGCACCGCGTCGTCGAAGGTGCGGATGCTGAGCCGGACGACGGCCCGGTCGGGGATGACGTTGGCGGAGTCCCCGGCGTGGAAGGAGCCGACGGTGACCACCGCCCGGTCCTTCGGCGCGACCTCGCGGGCCACCACGGACTGCACCCGCTGGACGAAGGACGCGGCCATCAGGATCGGGTCGACGGTGGTCTCGGGCCGCGAGCCATGGCCGCCGGTGCCGTGGAAGGTGATCTCCAGAGTGTCGGCGGCCGCCATACAGGGGCCCGGGCAGTAGGCGATCAGCCCGGCGGCGAGCGGGGCGACATGCTGGGCCAGCACCACCTCGGGGGTGGGGATCAGGCCCTTGCTGTAGAGCCCGGCGTCGATCATGGCGCGGGCGCCGCCGCCGACCTCCTCGGCGGGCTGGAAGAGCGCGATCAGCGTGCCGGACCAGCGGTCGCGACCCGCCGCGAGCAGATCGGCGGCGCCCAGCAGACACGCCACATGGACGTCGTGCCCACAGGCGTGCATCCGGCCGGGGACCGTGGAGGCGTAGTCCAGACCGGAGTTCTCGGCGACGGGCAGCGCGTCCATGTCGGCGCGCAGCAGGACCACGGGGCCCGGCCCGTTGCGCAGCACGCCGACGACGCCGGTCCCGGCGATGCCGGTGGTGACGTCATAGCCGGACGCGGTCAGCCGGCGGGCGGCCTCGGCGGCCGTGCGGGTCTCCTGGAAGCCGAGTTCGGGATGCCGGTGCAGGTCCTCGTAGAGGGCCACGAGGTCGGCAAGGCGGTCGCCGAGCGGGGCCAGGACGGCTTCGGCCGGGGTGGCGGCCAGGACGGTGGCGGCCGGTACGGAGTCGTTGCGGTGCTCGGCGTCATCGTTCGGGCTGGTCGTGCCTGTCGTGTCGCGCTCGCTCATATGCGCATTCGACCATGAACGGCCGCGCCGCATCGAGAGCGGATCCCTGGCATCCCCCGGATCCGTCCCCTAGGGCCCCAGGCCGACCGCCAAGACCCGGCCACCCCACGCTGCCCTGGCCGGACTTCGCGGTTGACCCGGAGCCCGCCCGTGACACCGCAGCGCGCGGCTGCAACCGTGGATCACCCCCTGCGACCGGGACCAGCAAGCCCAAGCCGCTGACTGGAGGCTGACGTTGGCCACTTCCCCCGACCGAACGACCGGCGAGCCCCGCGACCTCACGGCTCACCTGATGGACCAGGCCATGGGCCATCTCTTCTCCGCCGCCCTGCGCACCGCGGCGCAGCACCGTATCGCCGACCACCTCGCCGAGGGCCCACGCACCGCCGAGCAGCTGGCCGCCGCCACCGGCACCCACGCCCCGCACCTGCGCCGCGTCCTGCGCTACCTCGCCACCCGCGGCATCTTCCGGGAGGACACCGCGGGGGCCTTCCAGCTGACGCCCACCGCCGCCCTGCTGCGGACCGGTGTCCCCGACTCGCTGCACGACGGGGTCATGATGATGACCGACGACCTCTTCCGGCGGACCTCGGCCGATCTGCCCGAGGCGGTACAGGAGGGCGGCACCTCCTTCGAGCGGCTCTACGGGGCGCCCCTCTTCACCTATCTGCAGTCGGAGCCGGACACCCGCCGGCTCTTCGACGACGGGATGTCGTCGCTGTCCGCAGCGGTCGACGAGGCGGTGGCGGCGGTCTATCCGTTCCCCGCGACCGGCGCCACGGTCGTGGACGTCGGCGGCGGACGCGGCGGACTGCTGCGCGCCGTGCTGCGCCGCCATCCACAACTGACCGGAGTGCTCTTCGACCAGGCACCGCCGCTCGCCCACCACCTCCTGGACGGCGACGAGGTGAAGGGTCGCTGGCGCGTCCAGGAGGGCGACTTCTTCGCGTCCGTACCGGAGGGCGGGGACGTCTACGTCCTCAAGCAGGTCCTGCACGACTGGCCGGACGAGGACTGTCGGCGCATCCTGCGCAGCTGCCACCGGGCGATGGCGGCCGGCAGCCGGCTGCTGGTCATCGACTCCGTACTGCCGCCGGGCAACGCGCCGCACTTCGGCAAGACCCTGGACGTGGCGATGATGGCCGTGGTCGACGGGCAGGAGCGCACCGCGGAGGAGTTCGCGACCCTGCTGTCGGCCGAGGGGTTCCGGCTGACCCGGGTACTGCCGACCTCGGCCTTCCCCTCGATCGTGGACGCGGTCGCCGAGTAGCCGCCGCCCCCGCGCGCGACACGCCGCCGCCCGCTCCCCTCGTTGGCGGTGCGGCCCGCCCGCGCTGTACTGAGGGCGGCCGGTCCGGCCGACGAGAGGAGCCGAGGTGGTGCCGGTCCCCATGCGGGCACGCCGACGCGACGAGGAACATCGCGCCGCCACCCCGCTGGAGCTCTTGTTCGACCTGTGTTTCGTCGTGGCCATCGCCCAGGCGGGCCGACAGCTGGCGGAGGCGCTGGCCGAGGGGCATCCGGGGCACGGCCTCGCCGGTTACCTGATGCTCTTCTTCGCCATCTGGTGGGCCTGGATGAACTTCAGCTGGTTCGCCTCGGCGTACGACACCGACGACCCGCTCTATCGCGTGGTGACGCTGGTCCAGATGGCCGGGGTGCTGATCCTGGCCGCCGGCGTGCCGCGGGCCTTCGCCGAGAGCGACTTCACCCTCGTGTGGTGCGGGTACCTGGTGATGCGGCTGGCAATGGTCACCCAGTGGTTGCGGGCCGCGTACGGCAGCCGGGGCGCCGAGCGGCGCGCCGCGCTCTCCTACGCCCTGGGGGTGACGGTGTGCCAGGTCGGCTGGCTGGGGCTGCTGCTCCTGCCGAAGGCGGCCGTGCCCGTGGTGTTCGTGGTCGTGGGGGCGCTGGAGCTGGCCGTCCCCGGTCTGGCCGAGCGGGGCTGGCGGACGAGCTGGCATGCCCGTCACATCGCGGAGCGCTACGGCCTGTTCACCATCATCGTGCTGGGCGAGACGATCGCGGCGGCCACGCTCGCCGTGCAGGCGGCGCTGGACGAGCACCACGCGCCGGGCAGTCTGCTGCCGATCGCGGGCGGCGGACTGCTGCTGGTCTTCGCCGCGTACTGGATCTATTTCGCGGTGCCCGTCCACCGCCATCTGCGCACGAACCGTCAGGCGTTCCTGTGGGGCTACGGCCACTACCTCGTGTTCGGCTCGGCGGCCGCGATCGGCGCGGGCATCGAGGTCGCGGTGCGGGAGCCGGTCGGCAGGACGGACCTGTCGGCGTATCAGGCGGCCGCGTGCGTCACGGTGCCGGGCGCGCTGTTCCTGTGCACGGTGTGGCTGATCCACTCCCGGCACCACAAGCGCGGCGCGGCCCAGCAGCTGGTGCTGCCGGTGTCGGCGCTGCTGGTCCTGGCGTGCACCTTCGCCGGGCGCGCCGCGGTGCCGGCCGCGGGCCTGGTGGCCGCCGCGACCGTCGCGGCGGGCGTCCAGCTCACGCCCCGTCAGGACACCGCACCGGCGGAGTAGCCGGGGCCGGAACGCCCCGCCCCGTCACCCGTCTCGGGGAGCGTGCCGTCACCGATCTCCGGGAGGTTCCCCGGACCCGCCCCCGCAGTGGCCTCCCTCGGCGCGCCATGCCGCTCCGCCATAAGCGTGCCGAACGGCCGTACAGCCCTGTTCCCGCCCTGATCCTGCATCAGATCGAGCCATCTTCGTCCCCCGGCCGGGCGAGGCCCCGCCACCAGCGCGGTCCGCCGCCCCGGCCGCAGCCCGGCTCGTCGAGTGCCCGTCAATTACCCACCAATGGACCCCACTTCCCGCCGCTTCGCTCTCGTGTTCCCCGGGGGGCGCCTGAGCCAGCGGAGGCGCACCGATGCTGAAGCGGTAGGGTGCAGATTGCCCTTTTTATGACAGGGAGTGCCCCTGTGAAGAACTACGGAAAGCCCCGGGGCAGCCCGCTGTCCGTACTTGAGGAGACGCCAGCCATGGCACGCCACGCTCAGTGCCGCGCGCGGACGAGACTGTCCCGGCGCAGCAAGGCCGTGAGCGGTCTCGCCCTCTCCACCCTGGTAGGCACCGCCCTGTGGGCGTGGCCGGCCTCGGGGGACGACCACAATGGCGGGACCGACGCCAAGAGCACCACGTCCACGACTGCTTCCGGCCCGGACACGCCACGTACTCCCGCGGCCGCGCCGAAAACCGCCCCGAACGCCGCACCGAACGGTCCCGCCGGGCGGCAGATCCCCGGCCTCAGCGAAGCCGCCAGGAAGCGGGTACCGGCCAATTCCCGACAGGTTCTGGTCGTCACGGGCAAGGGCATGGACTCCTTCGAGTCCCGTGTCGTCCTCTACACCCGCGAGGAGGGGTCGGACGACTGGGCACCGGGCCCCGTCTGGGGCGCGCACAACGCCGCCCACGGCTGGACCGACGACCACCGCTACGGCGATCTGCGCTCCCCCATCGGTGTGTTCTCGCTCACCGACGCGGGCGGCCGGCTTGCCGCCCCCGAGGGCACCCGGCTCCCCTACGACCGCAACAACGGCTTCGTCGCCGACGGCACGGGGGTGGACGGCGAGCCGCTGGCCGGCGCCTTCGACTACGTCATCGCCATCAACTACAACCGGGAGCCCGGCACCTCCCCCATGGACAAGAAGCGTCCGTGGGGCGACGCCAAGGGCGGCGGGGTGTGGCTGCACGTCGACCACGACGGCCCCACCCAGGGCTGTGTGAGCCTCAAGCCCGCGGTGATGCGGGAACTGCTGCGCACCCTCGACCCCGACCTGCACCCGGTCGTCGTGATGGGACCGGCCCATTACTGAGCAGCCACCAGGCGCGCCGCACGCCACGGGACCGCGGGACGCCCTGACCGACGTCCTCGGCCTCCGGGTCGGCCATGCCGAGCGGACCGGCGACGGGTACCTGACCGGCACCACCGTCGTGCTGGCCCCCGACGGCGGCGCCGTCGCGGCCGTCGAGGTCCGCGGCGGCGGGCCCGGCACCCGGGAGACCGACGCGCTGGACCCGCGCAACCTCGTCCAGCGCATCGACGCGGTCGTCCTGACCGGCGGCAGCGCCTTCGGTCTTGACGCCGCGTCCGGGGTCGTCGCCTGGCTGGAGGAACAGGGCCGTGGCTTCCGCGTCGGCCCCGACCCCGCACAGGTCGTCCCGGTCGTGCCGGCCGCGGCCCTGTTCGACCTGGGGCGCGGCGGCGACTGGCGGGCCCGCCCGGACGCCGCGCTGGGCCGGGCCGCGGTCACGGCCGCGGCGCTCACCGGACCCGGCTCCCCGGTCGCCGAGGGCAACACGGGCGCCGGCACGGGCGCGGTGGCCGGCGGCTTCAAGGGCGGCACCGGCACCGCGAGCGCGGTCCTGCCGTCGGGCACCACCGTCGCCGCGCTGGCCGCCGTCAACGCCGTGGGCTCCGTCGCCGACCCGCGCACCGGCGCCCTTTACGGCCGGCTGTACGAGGGACGTACCGGCCGTCCCGACCCCGAGGTGCACGCGGCCGCGCTGCGCCGGCTGGCCGAGGCCGGGGAGATATCGGCGGCCCGCTCGGCGGCGTCCGTCCACCCGCCCCTCCACACCACCCTCGCGGTGGTCGCCACCGACGCCGCCCTGACCCGCGCCCAGGCCCAGAAACTCGCCGGCTGCGCACACGACGGGCTGGCCCGCGCCGTCCGCCCGGTGCATCTGCTGTCCGACGGCGACACGGTCTTCGCCCTGTCCACCGCCGCCCGTCCGCTCGCTTCCGAAGCGGCCCTCGCCGACACCGCCTTCGGCATCCACGCGGAGGCCGGCGCCCTCAACGAGATCCTGGCCGCCGGCGCGGACGTGGTCTGCCGCGCCGTGGTCCGGGCCGCCCTGGCAGCAACGACGGTGGACGGCCCCGGCGGCCTCTTCCCCGCGTACCGCGATCTCTACGGGGCGGATTGACGGGGGATCGGCCGCTCACTCGTACCGGTGAACGGCCTCGGGCCGCGCCACCACAGACCGCCGCGGCCGGCCGGTCAGACCCCCACCGCCCCCAGCACCGACCCCGCCGCATACGTCACGGCCATCGCCAGCGCCCCGCCCCCGACGTTCCGCAGCACCGCGCGGCCCACCGGTGCGGCGCCCAGCCGGGCGCTGCTCCAGCCGCACAGTGCCAGCGCCACCAGTACCGCCACCACCGTGATCCACAGCCGTTGCCCGGCCGGCGGCAGCACGATCGCCAGCAGCGGCAGCAGCGCCCCCACCGTGAACGCCAGGAAGCTCGCGCCCGCCGCGTGCCAGGGGTTGGTGAGCTGGTCGGGGTCGATGCCCAGCTCCACCTCTGCATGGGCGCGCAGCGCATCGTGCTCGGTGAGCTGCTCGGCGACCTCCCGGGCCAGCTGGCCGTCCAGCCCCTTGCCCTCCAACAGCTCCGTCAGCTCGACGAGTTCCGCCTGCGGCTCACTCGCCAGCTCCCGCTTCTCCAGCGCCAGCGCGGCCTTCTCCGAGTCCCGCTGGGTGGAGACCGACACGTACTCACCGGCCGCCATCGACATGGATCCGGCCAGCAGCCCCGCCAGCCCCGCCGTCAGCAGCGCGGCCCGTTCATCGGTGGCGCCGGCGACCCCGACGACCAGTCCGGCGGTGGACACGATGCCGTCGTTGGCGCCGAGGACCGCGGCCCGCAGCCAGTTGAGCCGGCTGCCGAGTCCGCCGCCGTGCGCCTCGTCGTGCTCCGGTGTCTGCACAGTCACCGGCAGAGCCTCTCATCCGTACCGGCCGTGGTCCCGCTCGACGCCCCCGCATCGTGGCGAATTGGCCGGTGGTAGAAACGGCGTTATGCCCGCACCGCCCCCCTCCCCGTCTCCCCGGCACCCGCCGCCCACGCTCGTCCAGCCGGCTCCTCCCGAGCCCGCACCACGCCGCCGGCTGTGGTGGCACCGGCTGATATTGGGGCTGTGGTACCGGCCGGTGGAGGTGCTGGACGAGGCGCGGGACCGCAGCGCCTGGAGCGCGGCCATACTGCTGTCGCTGATCAGCGGCGCCATCGGGGTGGTGTCGATGGACGCCTTCCACACCCAGTGGGCCGTCGACCGCGCCGCGGCACTCCAGCTCGTCGGGCTGGCCGAGGCGGGGGTGCTGACCGCCAGCCTCGCCCTGGGCGCGGTCGCCCACGCCATCGCCCGCACGCTCGGTGGCATAGGCCGCTTCGCGCCGACCGCGAGCCTGTTCATCGTCCTGTTCTGGGTGACGGATCTGCCGCGGCTGGCGATCGCCGCCTGGCTGCCGACCGACGCCACCTTCGTGCAGGCGGCGACCTGGACGACCTGGGGCTTCGGCTATCTCCTCGCGGTGCTGCTCATACGGGGCCAGCACCATCTGTCGACGTGGAAGTCGACGGCAGCCGTCTCGGTGCAGATGCTGACCGCACTGGCCCTGCTGCGGCTGGGCCCGGGGCGCTGAGCCCGTCCCGGGGGCCCGGCCGCCGGCTCAACTGCGGCTGGTCAACTGCCGTACGAGCCCCTCGAACGCGGTGCGCTCGGCGTCGCTGAGCTGCACGCACTCCGAGGGCGGCCCGGGCGGACCGGTCTGCCGCGGCACCGAACCGAGCAGCTCCGGCCGGCCGGGCAGTGCCTCGGGGCCGGGCCGTGCGAACCGCCCGCGCGGCGCGTACCGGGCCCGCATCTCCTGCTGGTCGCGCCACAGGGCCGCCTCGTACCGGCCCCGGCGCAGCATTCTGGTCAGCCCGACGGTCCAGACGACGGCCAGCGCGAAAAGCACGCCGAGGCCGATCTGCTGCACAATCGAGACGGGGAGCATGCGGTCCTCCCGGAGGGGTACGGCGCTGGGCTCACGCCAGTAGACACCACACCTCAGGACTTCCGACAGGGGGTCTTGGGACTTAAGTCCCGAAGTGACGCATCTCCTATGGCATTTCGCTACATTTCCGGCTCGACACCTTCTTGCGGCGGCCCAAGACGCCACCCTGGCAGGAACCGCCCCGCCCCGTTGGACATGCCGGAGACTTCCCCCGGCGCAGCGCACCCCCGGACGATGGCGGCACCTCGTCCGCGACATGAGGAGAACGCACCGTGCCGCAGCCGCCCCGGCCGCCCGCCGACGCCGCCCCGCAGCCCCCTGCCGGCGGCCGGGGCGGCTGCGGCACGG
>NZ_SDIG01000226.1:0-8525 GCF_004122755.1 Streptomyces sp. TM32 | reverse complement strand
GGCATTCCGGCATCCGGCATCCGCACGGCCCCTCCCGCGCCAAGACGCTCAGGTTCCCCGCCGCAGACGCTCGGATTCCCCGCCGCAGACGCTCGGATTCCCCGCCTCAGGCGCTCAGACCGCGATCATCACCGCGAGCCCCACCGCCCCCGCCACGATCGGTGCGAGGACCGGGTACGACCAGCGCACCACCGGTTCGCCCTGGGGCTCGGGGTTCTCGCGGCGGGTGGCGCGTTCCTTGACCTCGCGCAGTTCGTCGAGGGCCTGGTCGGCCATGGCGCGCGGGACGGGGCCGGCATCGGCGTGCGGACCGAAGCGGGTGGGGGGCGCGGTGCCGCGCGTCGCCTGCCGGCCGGCCTTCTTGCGCTGTCGCAGAGAGACGGGGATGGCCCACAGCTGGTAGGTGCCGTCGCCGGTGATCACTTCGGTGGAGTAGCCCGCCCGCAGGCCCTCGACCGCGTCCCAGGGCAGCGTGATCGTACGGAACGGGTTACGCACCGTCAGCCGGTCCTCGCCCGCCCTGACCAGGGGCCGAAGGGTGAAGGCGGTCACCAGCGGTACGCCGAGGAGCAGGGCGAAGAGCGCCGTGAGGCGGGTGTGGGCATCGCCGCGCAGTAGTGCGTCGCCGCCGAGCCAGAGGCCGAGCAGGAGGAGCAGTGCGCCGCCGGCGAGGGCCGCGGGCGAGCGGTAGCTGCGCTCCGCGTACTGCTGTTGCGGCGGGGTGGACCGGTCCTGGCTCGTCATGCCGCCGATTCTGCCGGACCGTCCGGATGCCGGACATTGCGTTACGGCATCATTCGGGGGCGTGCGTCGGGCGTGCGCCGGAGCGTGCGTCGGAGGTGTCCGGGTCCTGGTGGCGGCCGGTTCCGGTGCCCGCCACCAAGCACCGCACCAGGCACGCCAGCAGGCGCCCCGGTGTCGGGTGCCCGCGCGCACCGGCCGGATTCGGACCGTCCAGGGGGATGACATGGCGCTACGCGCGTAGATATGCTCCCCTCGTGACCATGCCCATCACTGTTCCCGCATACGGCAAGGAAGCCGCGGGGCGTCTGGCGTCAATGGCGGACGTGACCGCCGACGACGGTGCGCTGCGCCGCTTCCTCCACGGCCTCCCGGGGGTCGACGCGGTCGGCCTCGAAGCCCGCGCCGCCACCCTCGGTACCCGCTCGATCAAGACGACGGCGAAGGCGTACGCCATCGATCTCGCCCTCTCGATGATCGACCTGACGACGCTCGAAGGCGCGGACACCCCGGGCAAGGTCCGGGCGCTGTGCGCCAAGGGCATCCACCCCGACCCCACCGACCGCGGCTGCCCCAAGGTCGCGGCGATCTGCGTCTACCCGGACATGGTCGCGACGGCCAAGGAGGCGCTCGGCGGCTCGGGGATCCACGTCGCGTCCGTCGCCACCGCCTTCCCGGCGGGCCGGGCCGCGCTGCCGGTCAAGCTCGCCGACACCCGGGACGCGGTGGCGGCCGGCGCCGACGAGATCGACATGGTGATCGACCGGGGCGCCTTCCTCTCCGGCCGGTACATGGACGTCTTCGAGGAGATCAAGGCCGTCAAGGAAGCGTGTGCCCGGCCCGACGGGAGCGCCGCCCACCTCAAGGTCATCTTCGAGACCGGCGAGCTCCAGACGTACGACAACGTCCGCCGGGTCTCCTGGCTGGCGATGCTCGCGGGCGCCGACTTCATCAAGACCTCCACCGGCAAGGTCGCCGTCAACGCCACCCCGCCGGTCACCCTCCTGATGCTGGAGGCGGTCCGCGACTTCCACGCCACGACCGGTGTCCAGGTCGGGGTGAAGCCGGCCGGCGGTATCCGTACGACCAAGGACGCGCTCAAGTACCTGGTGATGGTCAACGAGACGCTGGGCGAGCCCTGGCTGACCGCCGACTGGTTCCGCTTCGGCGCCTCCAGCCTCCTCAACGACCTGCTGATGCAGCGCCAGAAGCTCAGCACCGGCCGCTACTCCGGCCCCGACTACGTCACGGTGGACTGAGGCTCCCATGACCTTCGATTACGCACCCGCACCCGAATCGCGCGCGGTCGTCGACATCGCGCCGTCCTACGGCCTGTTCGTCGACGGCGAGTTCGTGCCGGCCCATGACGGCAAGGTCTTCAAGACCGTCTCCCCGTCGTCGGAGGAGGTCCTCTCCGAGGTCGCCCAGGCGAGCGCCGAGGACGTCGACCGTGCCGTGAAGGCCGCCCGCAAGGCCTTCGAGAAGTGGTCCGCGCTGCCCGGCGCCGAGCGGGCCAAGTACCTGTTCCGGATCGCCCGGCTCGTTCAGGAGCGCTCGCGCGAGCTGGCCGTGCTGGAGTCGCTGGACAACGGCAAGCCGATCCGGGAGTCCCGGGACGCCGATCTGCCGCTGGTGGCCGCGCACTTCTTCTACTACGCGGGCTGGGCCGACAAGCTCGACCACGCGGGCTACGGCCCGAACCCGCGCCCCCTTGGCGTCGCGGGCCAGGTCATCCCGTGGAACTTCCCCCTCCTCATGCTGGCGTGGAAGATCGCTCCGGCGCTGGCGACCGGCAATACGGTCGTCCTCAAGCCCGCCGAGACGACGCCGCTGTCCGCGCTGTTCTTCGCGGACATCTGCCGCCAGGCGGACCTGCCGAAGGGCGTCGTCAACATCCTGACGGGCGACGGCTCCACGGGCGCCGCCCTGGTGGCCCACCCCGGCGTCGACAAGGTCGCCTTCACCGGCTCCACCGAGGTCGGCAAGGCCATCGCCCGTACGGTCGCCGGCAGCGACAAGAAGGTGACCCTGGAGCTGGGCGGCAAGGCGGCGAACATCGTCTTCGACGACGCGCCGCTCGACCAGGCCGTCGAGGGCATCGTCAACGGCATCTTCTTCAACCAGGGCCAGGTGTGCTGCGCGGGCTCGCGGCTGCTGGTCCAGGAGTCGGTGGCCGAGGAGCTGCTGGACGCCCTCAAGCGCCGGATGCGGACCCTGCGGGTGGGTGACCCGCTCGACAAGAACACCGACATCGGCGCGATCAACTCCGCGGAGCAGCTGGCCCGGATCACCGCGCTGGCCGAGGCGGGCGAGGCCGAGGGCGCCGAGCGCTGGTCCCCGTCGTGTGAGCTGCCCACCACCGGCTACTGGTTCGCCCCGACGCTGTTCACGGGCGTCACGCAGGCGCACCGCATCGCCCGTGAGGAGATCTTCGGCCCGGTGCTGTCGGTGCTGACGTTCCGCACGCCCGCGGAGGCCGTGGAGAAGGCGAACAACACCCCGTACGGCCTGTCCGCGGGCATCTGGACGGAGAAGGGCTCGCGGATGCTGTGGATGGCGAACAAGCTGCGTGCGGGCGTCATCTGGTCCAACACGTTCAACAAGTTCGACCCGGCCTCGCCGTTCGGCGGCTACCAGGAGTCGGGCTACGGCCGCGAGGGCGGCCGGCACGGTCTGGAGGCGTACCTCGCCCCGTCGAGCCCGGAGGGCGCGCGCTGATGAACACTGTTGACCGCTTGAGTGTGCTCAAGACCTACAAGCTGTACGTCGGGGGGAAGTTCCCCCGGTCCGAGAGCGGGCGGGTGTACGAGGTGACCGACTCCAAGGGCACATGGCTCGCCAATGCGCCGCTGGCCTCCCGCAAGGATGCCCGGGACGCGGTGGTCGCCGCCCGTAAGGCGTTCGGCGGCTGGTCGGGTGCGACGGCCTACAACCGCGGGCAGGTCCTTTACCGCGTCGCCGAGATGCTGGAGGGCCGCCGCGACCAGTTCGTGGCGGAGGTGGCCGCGGCCGAGGGGCTGTCGAAGGCGAAGGCCACGGCGCAGGTGGACGCGGCGGTCGATCGCTGGGTCTGGTACGCGGGCTGGTCCGACAAGGTCGCCCAGATCGCGGGGGGCGCCAACCCGGTGGCGGGCCCGTACTTCAACCTGTCCTCCCCCGAGCCGACCGGTGTCGTCGCGGTCGTGGCGCCGCAGGATTCGTCGTTCCTCGGTCTGGTGTCGGTGATCGCTCCGGCGGTCGTCACCGGTAACACGGTGGTCGTGGTGGCCGCCGAGGGTGCCCCGCTGCCCGCCCTTTCGCTGGCCGAGGTGCTCGCCACGTCCGACCTCCCCGGCGGTGTGGTGAACATCCTCTCGGGCCGTACGGCGGAGATCGCCGCGCCGCTCGCCGCCCATCAGGACGTCAATGCCCTGGATCTCGCGGGTGCCGGCGAGGAGTTGGCGAAGGAGCTGGAGGTGGCCGCGGCCGACAACCTCAAGCGGGTGCTGCGCCCGGCGCCGGTGAACTGGTCCGCGGACCCCGGCACCGGCCGGCTGATGAGCTTCCTGGAGACGAAGACGGTGTGGCACCCGATGGGCGTTTAGCCCTGCTCTGGCGGCGTTATGACGTGCCGTCACAAATGCCTGTGCGGGGTCTCGCCTTGGGGCGGGGCCCCGCACGGCTGTCCGATCCTTTAACTACGATTGACCTCACAGCACGCCATCGACGTTCAACGGGGGAGATTTCGTGCCGGAGCAATTCAGCGCTGCCCAGGAAGCGCTGCACAAGTTCGCCAGGAGCGCCGATCAGCGGGCCGAGAAGGTGCGGTCCATCCGCAGCGGCCTCGCCTCCCACTCCGTGCACCGCGAGGCTTTCGGGAAGCTTCCGGAGTCGGAGGAGATCAGCAAGGACTACGAGGAACGCCAGGAGGACACCCTGGAAACCCTCGAGGACATCGCCACCTTGCAGGAGAAGATCAGCGAGGGCGTCACGACCACCGCGCGGTCCTACCAGGACAGCGATGACGAGACCGTCCGGGCGTTGAACAGCGTGCACCACGAGGGTGGCAGCCGATGAGCGGGCCCGCATCGACGGCAGTCGGCGCCTACAACAAGGTCAACGACTGGATGAGCGGGATGAGCGGTCTCGTGGACGAGATCATGCGTCCGCTCGTCGAACCGCTCGCAGACCAGCTGGAGTTCGTGACCGGCGACCCCGAGACGCTCAAGGAAGCGGCCAAGCTGTGGCGCGACAAGGCCGCCGACCTCCGGGACGTCGTGGCCGACCAGCGGCGCGACCGTTCGGATCTCGCGCACGAGTGGACCGGTGAGGCCGCCGAGGCACTCCAGAACTATCTCGCCGAGCTGGAAACCGCCATGGAGGCGGAAGCCAATGACATGGACAAGACGGCCGAGGTCCTGGAGGGGGCTGCCGAGCAGGCCCAGTTCGCCCAGGAGATGGTCGAGGCCATCATCCAGGAGCTCATCGAGTGGGCCCTGATCACACTGGCAGCGGCGTTGGCCCTGACCGTCGTGACCGCGGGTCTCTCATGGGCCGGCGAGGCCGCGATGGCCGCGACCGAGGCCAGCGTCGCCACGAGCCGTATCGCCGAAGTGGTGTACAAGCTCGGCAGCAACCTCAAGTCCCTCTCCAACATTCTGAAGTTGCTCAAGCGGGCGAAGAAGTTGACGAAGCTCTCCAAGGTCAAGAAGATCAAGCCCTGGACCTGGAAGCACATGAGCGACCCGGTGGAGAGGGAGGCGTTCCTGATGGGACAGGGCGCCAAGAAGGCGCTCAAGGCCATCAAGACCCCGCTGAAGGCGGGCGCCGCCATCGGGATGGGCGGCCTCGGTTTCAGCGGCACCCCACTGGGCGCCGCGGCGGGAGTCGCCGTCGATCACGCGGCCGAGAAGGTGGATGAGTTCCTGACCGGCGACAAGTCCTCCTCGTCCGGCGACAACAGCTCGCCGCTGCCCGACTTCGGTTCTTCCCGGCCCACGCACAGCGAGGTGCACCTGCCGCCCGCGCCGGACTTCGCCCCCTCGCGCCACGTCCAGGAGCCGGTCTCCCCGCTGGGCGGCGGACGCCCCACCGCCCCGGACCCGGGGTTCGCGTCGCTGCCCGACGAGCCCGTCGCCCAGGACCCACTCAGCCGCTACCGCGAACCGGCCGTCGAGGAGAATCCCGGAGTGACCACCATGCCGGCGCCGGCCCGGACGACCGCGCCCCGCGATCCCGACAACCCGTTCGGCTGAGCCGCACACCGGACGAAAGGAGCGGCACCGGATGAAGCCGTTTTACCGCGACTGTTTTCCCCCTTACCTCCAGCCGGGGGAAAGGCTGATCATCGCCTCGGACTACTGCCACAATGCGGCGCTGCCCTTCGTCCCTGCCGAGCTGCGCACCCCGCGCCCCCCGTCCCCTCTCGAACAGCGGGTGCGGGGCGCGCTGGGGAACGCTCTGGGCAAGGTGACGAAGCCGCTGGGCCCGGCGATCAGCAACCGACTGGCGAACAACCCCGTGACGCGGGCCGTCAGCGGGTCCGCCGGCAACAGCGCGCCGCGGCCCGTCGGCAAAGAGGGCGAATCCGTCGCCACGTATGCCGCCGGAGACTTCGGCGGCCAGGGCAGGAGGCGGCCGGACCGCGACCTCAGCGAGGCGGTGTTCGAAATTCAGGACACGATCGAGGACGCCGCGTCCGACGCCATCGAGCGCATGATGTACGGCAAGCCCATGGAGGGCGGCTGGTCGAGCATGGCCGGGCGTTTCCTGGTCGATCTGACGAACGCGGGCGACGAGCCCAGATTTCAGGCGCTGACCGACCGCCGGCTGATCGTGCTCGTGGACCGCAACAAGAGCTGGCTGAACGGCACCCCGAAGTGTGATCTCGGGGTGGCGGTGCCCCGTTCGAACATCGCCCGGGTCACCGCGCATTCGAAGGCCATCACCAAGGGACGGTTCGACGTCACCTTCATCGACGGTTCGTGGATCGCCCTGGGCAGTCTGCACCGCGCGAACATGGAGGGCATTGTCGCCGCCTTCCACCAAGGCGTCTGATCACATGTTCCGGGGGAGCTGACCGCGTGCCGAAGACGGACCATGCAACGCCCTGCCGCCAGTTCCTCCACCCGGGCGAAGTGCTACGGGATGCCTGGGACTACCACGAGTACCCGGATCTCCCGCTCGTGCCCGCCCACCTCCGGGCGCCCCGACGTTCGGGCCGACGGCCGGGCCGAGCTGCCCACAGGCGCCGGGGGCGGGCCGTGCCGTCCGCCGCCCGTCCCTCACCCCGGCAGCACCCTCGTCACCGTCCCCACCAGCGGCAGGGTCCTGAGCGTGCTGCCGCTGGAGAGGGGGCCGGTCACCATGCTGGTGCCCACCGGCTTGAAGTCGGCGATCTGGGTGCCCACGGCGTTGGCGAGCGGGTCGACGGAGGTGTTGGCCAGCGGGTCCACCTTGAGGTTCTTGACCGGGCCGACGCCGCCGGCCGCGGAGTGCAGCAGTGCGCCGGTCAGCGCGGAGGCCGTGGCGCCGGAGTCGGTGCTGCGTTCGGTGGCGGACGCGGGGGCGGCGCTCGCCGTTGCCGCACCGCCCGCCGCGATCGCCGCACCGGCCGCGGAGATCACCAGGCCGACGCGCAGCAGGGTGCGCGGGATGCGGCTGGGCTTGGGACGTGCGTGGGAGGGCATGTGCCACCTGCCTGTGGGGTCGAAGCGGTCGAAGTGCTGTACGAAAGGTGCGAGCGAGAGCGGCTCGGTAATCGGTTGACTGCGTAGCGTAGTTGAGGGGCGGGGGCCGATCCACCTCGCGCGCCAGGGGTACCCCACACGGGCCAATGCGCGACAATGGCTGCCCGTGAGCCTTCACTCCTCCTCCCGGCCGCCCTCCCCCGAGCGCTCGACTCCTCCCCCACCCTCGGCTGCGTTCGGGCGGGAGGACCCCCATGAGCAGGGCGGCCCTCCCGCCCGGGTCGTGCTGCTGACCGGCCCCTCGGGCTCCGGCAAGTCGTCCCTGGCCGCGTGCAGTGGTCTGCCCGTCCTCACGCTCGACGACTTCTACAAGGAGGGGACGGACCCGACCCTGCCGCAACTGCCCGACGGTGGCGGCGCCGACTGGGACTCGCCGCTCTCCTGGGACGCCGAAGCCGCGGTCGCGGCCATCGAGGCGCTGTGCCGTACGGGGCGCGCCGACGTTCCGGTGTACGACATCGCGACCAGTGCCCGGGTCGGCGCGGCGGGTCTGGACCTGGGCGGTGCGCCGCTGTTCCTCGCGGAGGGGGTCTTCGCCGCCGATGTCCTCGCACGGTGCCGCGCGGCGGGGCTGCTGGCCGACGCGCTGTGTCTGCGCGGGCGCCCGTCCACCACGTTCCGCCGCCGGCTGGCCCGGGATCTGCGCGAGGGCCGTAAGCCGGCGCCGTATCTGGTGCGCCGCGGACTGCGGTTGATGCGCGCCGAGCGGTCGATCGTCGCCCGGCTCACCGCGCTGGGCGCACACCCCTGCGCCAAGCCGGAGGCGCTGGCCCGGATATCGGCCGCGCGGGCGACCCATGCGGATGCGGTGGGTGCGGCGGCGCGTTCCTGAGTCACGACCGCTTTCGGGCCGGGCGCCGGTGCGCCGGCCGGCTTCCGCCGGGTCCGCCGATCGCTTCGGGCGGGTGCCGGGTGCGCCGATCGGCTTCGGCCGTGGCCGCGTACGCACGAAGAAGCGGGTTCGGACGGCCCCCCCGGTCGTCCGAACCCGCTTTTTCTTCCCCCGTGCTCCCCCGTGCTCCCCCGTATCCCCCGATACGTCCGGCCGTCACCGAG
>NZ_SDIG01000225.1:0-8568 GCF_004122755.1 Streptomyces sp. TM32 | reverse complement strand
ATCTCGTGCTCGACCCGGGCGTCCACCGCCGAGGTGGCGTCGTCCAGGATCAGCAGCCGGGGGTCGGTGAGCAGGGCGCGGGCCAGGGCGACGCGCTGCCGCTGGCCGCCGGACAGCGTCAGGCCCTGCTCGCCGACCTTGGTGTCGTAGCCCTCGGGAAGCGCCGAGATGAAGTCGTCGGCCTGGGCGGCGCGGGCCGCGGCACGCACCTGTGCGTCGGTGGCCTCCGGGTGGCCGTACGCGATGTTGTCGCGTACGGAGTCGGAGAACAGGAAGCTGCTCTCGGGGACCAGCCCGATGGCGCCGCGCAGCGACGCAAGGGTCAGCTCGCGTACGTCGTGGCCGCCGATCAGGACGCGGCCCGCGGTGGCGTCGTAGAAGCGGGGCAGCAGCAGCGAGACGGTGGATTTGCCGCTGCCGGACGTGCCGACCACGGCGACGGTCTCGCCGGCCTCGATGCGCAGCGAGAACGCGTCGAGAACGGGGCGGGCGGCGCCTGCCGCCGCGGGCTCCCCGTCGGCACTGTCGTCACCGCGGTGCGGCGGGGCGTAGGCGAAGGTCACCCGGTCGAATTCGACGGTTGCGGGGGCGTCGGCGGGCAGCGCGTGGGCGAAAGCCCGCTCCTGGAGGGCCGGCTCGGTGTCGATCAGCTCGTAGACCCGCTCCACGCCGGCCCGCGCCTGCTGGCCGACGGTCAGCATCATCGCCAGCATCCGGACGGGTCCGACCAGCTGCGCGAGGTAGGTGGAGAAGGCGACGAAGGTGCCGAGGGTGACGTGTCCCTGGGTGGCCATCCAGCCGCCGAGGGCCAGCATCGCGACCTGGCCGAGCGCGGGGACGGCCTGCAGCGCGGGGGTGTAGCGGGCGTTGAGCCGGACCGTGCGCAGCCGTCCGGCGAACAGCCGGCGGCTGACCTCACGCAGCTTGCCGGTCTCCTGCTCCTCCTGCCCGAAACCCTTGACGACCCGCACGCCGGTGACCGCACCGTCCACGACACCGGCCACCGCGGCGGCCTGCCCCTGGGCGTACCAGGTGGCGGGGAACAGCCGGGTGCGGCTGCGCCGGGCGATGAACCACAGGGCCGGGGCGGCGGCCAGCGCGACGACGGTGAGCAGCGGGGACAGCAACACCATCACGACCAGCGAGATCACGAACAGCAGGACGTTCCCGATCATCATCGGGACCATGAACAGCAGGCTCTGGATCAGCTGGAGGTCGCTGGTGGCGCGGCCGACGACCTGGCCGGTGCTCAGCTCGTCCTGCCGCCGCCCGTCGAGCCGGGCGATCGCGGCGAACATCCGGATCCGCAGGTCGTGCTGGGCGTCCAGGGCGAGCCGGCCGCCGTAGAAGCGGCGTATGTACGTCAGGACGTAGACCACGACCGCGGCGACGACCAGCACGCCGGCCCAGGGGCCGAGCGGGCGCTCATGCCGGATGATGACGTCATCGATGATCAGCCGCGGTACGAGCGGGACCAGGGCCAGCACCGCCATGCCGGCGAGCGAGGCGCCCAGCGCGAGCAGCACGTCCTTCTTGTACTGCCAGCAGTCGCGGCTCAGCCGCCGCGCCCAGCCCTCTCGTGCCCTGTCCGTCCCCGCCACCCGGTGCCTCCCGCGCCTCGACACTTACCGCATGGCCACCAACACCGCCGGCGGCGGATTTCATCCCGCCGTGACATTTTCCGGCGGACGCGGGCCGGGCGTGCGCCGGTACGAGCAGCGACGCGGGCCGGGCGCGCGCCGGAGCGGGAGCAGCGCGACGGCCCCGCCCCGCGGGTGCGGGGCGGGGCCGTCGCCGGGTGCGGCGCAGCGGGCTACTTCAGGCGCTGCACGCTCAGCTCGGTGATCCCCGGATGCGGCTTGGGCTTGCCGCCCGCCGCCGGGGTCCGGTCGCCCTCGACCGTGACCCGTACGTACCGCGCCGTGGTCCGGCCCGAGTATCCGGTGCCCGACCAGTGCTTTCCGTCCCGGGAGACCTGGACGTTGTACGACTTGGGTCGGGTCGCGGTCCAGTGCGGGGTGATCTGGCCGATGAGGGTGGGCCGGCCGAGGTCGACGGTGAGGGTGCCGGTGGCGGCGTTGGGCACCCATGCGGTGGTGGCGTTGCCGTCCACCGCGGCGCCCGCGTACATGCCGGGCTCCTCCGAGGTCGCCGTGGCCGGGGTGCAACGGGCCGCGTTCGACGTCGCCGTCTGGTCCGGGCGGCGGGTCTTCAGGACGGCCGGCACGCCCCGGCTGACGATCTTGTCGCCCTCGGGCGTCTCGATCTTCATCGGTGCCCCGGCGGTCAGCCGCACCGTGGTCTGGTGCGCGCCGATCTCGATGTCATAGGTCCGGCCCTGCCAGTGCAGCCCGCGCAGGGTGACGCCCTGGGACAGCTGCGGCGGCAGCATCGGGTCGAGGCGCACCGCGTTCTCCCGCAGCCGCAGCCCGGTCAGTCCGTTGGTGAAGGTCTGCAGGAAGCCGCCCTTGCCGGTGAGGAAGTCCTGGGCGGGCTTGCCGGCGTGCGGGTCGGTGGCGCCGGCCTTGTTGCCGCGCGCCTCGGAGAACTCGTTGAACGGCCCGCGGACGAACGGCCTGATGGACCGCTGGAGGTAGGTGTAGGTCGCGCAGCCGGGCTTGCCGATGGCGGCCGCGTCGATGGCGTGCACCGAGTCCGTCATGGCCGGGCCGTCCGGGTCGGTGCGCGCGGCGTAGAAGTCCAGCGTGCGGGCCGCCCGCGCCTTCGACATCGGCCATTCCAGCGGGTACATCAGCAGCACCGTGTCGGCCTGCTTGATGGTCGTGCCCTTGTACCCGGCGTACTGCTCGAAGACCTTCTTCTTCGCGTCGTAGGGGATCCGCAGCTTGTCGGCGATGGTCTTCCAGGAGGCCGGTGCCTTCTCGCCGAGGATCGCGGCGACGCGGGTGGCGTTCCGCAGGGCGGTGGCGGCGCCGGCGTTGGTGAAGACCCCGTCGTTGACGCCGTTGCTGTACTCGTCGGGCCCGGCAACGTTCTTGATCGAGTAGCTGCCGTCGGCGTTACGGGTGACGCGGGACGCCCAGAATTCGGCGATGCCCTTGACGACCGGCCAGCCGCGGGACTTCAGCCAGGAGGTGTCCTTGGTGGCGAGGTAGTACTGCCAGGCGGCCAGGGAGATGTCGCCCATGAGGTGGTTCTGGGTCTTGCAGTGCGGCGGGTCCCAGCTGTGGCACTCGTTCCACAGGTTGCCCTTGCTGCCGCTGGTCCAGGGGTAGAACAGCCCGTCGTAGCCGAGCTTCTTGGCGTTGGCGCGCGCGCCGGCGCGGGTCTTGTAGCGGTAGTCGACGATGGACCGGGCGAGCGTCGGGTGGGTGGCGAGCAGGCCCGGGTACATCCAGGTCTCGGCGTCCCAGAAGACCTCACCGGCGTAGTTGTCGCTGGTCAGGCCGGCGGGGCCGATGCTGTTGTCGCTGCCGGCGCGGGTGGAGGAGAGCAGTCCGTACTGCGCCGAGCGCACCCAGGACTGCATCTCACGCTGTCCCTTGACCTCGATGTCGCTGCGCCACAGCCGCTGCCAGGCGGCCGAGTGCCGGGCGAACAGGGCGTCCCAGCCGCGGTCCGCGGCCCGGCGCGAGGCGGCGTCGGCGGCGGCCCGCGGTGAGCGGGAGGTGAGCGCGGTGTCCACGCCGACGTACTTGGTCAGCTCGTAGGAGCGGCCGCTGCGCACCGGGAAGGACACCCGCTGGCGGTTACTCAGCTTGTCCTTCTGCGGCTCCCGGCGGGGCTGCTGTGCCTGTACGCCGGGCCCGGTCCGCAGGGTGGAGGCCACCGCACCGTCGGTCTTCGTCCCGTCCGTGCGGAACCCGACGTCCATGGTGCGGCCGTTCTGCCCGCCGCCGGCGGTGGACGGCGCCATGCGGCGGGCGCCCCGGCCGTCGAGGCCGTCGGTGACGCTGGCCGCGCCGCTCCAGTGGGGCGTCATCCGCAGCCGGACCGCGCCGGTGTGCGCGTCGTTGCGGTCGGCGAGCACGTCGTAGACCAGGTCGGTGCGGCGCCCGTCGGCGGCCGTCCAGGTCAGCGAGGTACGGACGAAGCCGCAGCGCAGCGAGAGGGTCTGGCGGTAGTTCGAGATCCGGCCGGGTGCGGTGGCCGAGGAGAAGGTGTCCTTGCCGGTGCCGACGTCGAGCGTGGACCAGGTGGGTATCGCGGCGATGGCCTGCCGGCCCTGCACGTTCTTGGGGCCCTTGGCGTACAGCCCGGACACGAACGAGCCGTCGTATTCGGGCGTCTTCAGCGGCCAGCCGGTCGTGCCGCCGGGCGCGGCGTAGCCGGTGCCGTTGGGCGGGACCCGCGTACCGAGGTACCCGTTGCCGACGTAGGCGTGGTAGCTGTCCTTGGGGTCGATCTTGGTGGAGGTGGCGGTCCAGCCGTCGCTGCCGTCGCCGCCGAGACAGGGTCCCTGGGCGCCCTCGGCCGCGCCGCCGGCGGGCGGGCCCCCCGCGGGCACCCGGGCGGGCGCGGCGGCCGAGGCCGATATGGGCGCGAGGACCGCGACCAGGGCCCCCGCGAGCAGCGGGGCGACCAGCTTGCGCGAACGGTGGGCAGACCGTCGCCGCGGTGTCTCCTCGCGCGGCGGCCGGTCGACGGGGTGCTGTGCCGAATGATCCATGGTTCTCCGTTGTGACGTGCGCGTCCGTACCGCGTCGTCCCCTGCGGAACGGACATCACCGTGAACATCATCAGGCCCCCGCCTGCACGGCACCCTAGGGCGTATCCGCCGTTCGGGTCCCGCGATTCCCGCACTCGGTCACCTCTCGTTCGTTCCGAGGACCCCGATGGGTCAGCGAGCCCGCTGATGGGGCTACACTTTTAGACTGACCAGTCAGATCAAAGGGGAGGGGTGTTCGTGAACACCACCCGCCAGGGGGCGGCGGTCAACGCCCGAGGAATAGGTGTGGAGGGCCCACGGGGGTGGGCGTTCCAGGGCATCGACATCACCGCGGAGCCGGGCGCGCTGATCGCCGTCCAGGGCTCCTCCGGCTCCGGCCGTACCTGCCTGCTGCTGGCCCTCACCGGCCGGATGCGGATCACCGCGGGCGAGGCGACGGTCGCCGGACTCCCGCTCCCCAAGCGCATGGGCACGGTGCGCAGCCGTACCGCCATCGCCCACGTACCCGGCGTCGTCGAACTCGAACCGGCCCTCACGGTCGGCGAACACCTCAAGGAGCAGGCCCTGTTGGGCCACCGCTTCCAGGGTCTGGGCGCCTCGCTCCCCTGGGGCCGGCGCCAGAAGCAGGCCACCCGGGCCCGGATCGACGCCGCCCTCGCGGCCGTCCGGCTCGACCCCGGCACCCTCGTCAAGGGCCTGGGGACGGCCGTCCGGGATCTGGAGCGGATCGAGGCGCTGCGGCTCTCCGTCGCCCTCGGGATCATGCACGGCCCGCAGCTGCTGGCCGTCGACGATGTCGACCTCAAGCTGTCGGCGGAGGAACGCACCGAGGCCTGGCAGCTGCTGCGGGACCTGGCCCGGGCCGGCACCACCGTCGTGGCCGCCGGCGGCGGGGCCCCCGCGGACGCCCTGATCGTGCGCACCACGCCCGCACCGCCGGCCGAGGCCGAGGCCGCAGTAGAGGCCGAGTCCGAGCCCGAGGCCAAGGCCGAAGCCGAGGCGGCGCCCGCCGACGCGGCACCCGCCGACGCGGCACCCGCCGACGGGGTGCCTGCCGACGGTTCCGGGACCGCGGACCGCACCCACCCCCGCACCGACGACGACAACGAGGAGGAGACAGCGCATGCGCTCGCCGAGACTGGCCGCTCTTGAGCTCAGGCGGTTCAGCAGGGGAAAGCTTCCCCGGCTGGGTCTGGTGGCCCTGACGCTGATCCCCCTGCTGTACGGAGCGCTGTATCTGTGCTCCTTCTGGGACCCCTACAGCCGCTTGGACAAGATCCCGGTCGCCCTCGTCAACGACGACCGCGGCGCCACCGCCGACGGCAAGAAGATCACCGCGGGCGACGACCTGGCCGACAAGGTCAAGGACAGCAAGACCTTCCACTGGGAGGAGGTCAGCGCCGCGGACGCCGCCAAGGGCGTCGAGAACGGCACGTACTACCTCTCGCTGACCGTCCCGCAGGACTTCAGCAAGCGGATCGCCTCCAGCTCGGGTGACGACCCGCAGACCGGCGCGCTCAAGGTCCGTACGAACGACGCCAACAACTACGTCGTCGGCTCGATCTCGAAGTCGGTCTTCTCCGAGATCCGGGCCAAGACCTCGGCGAGCTCGTCGCGCGCCATGCTCGACAAGATCTTCATCTCGTTCTCGGACCTGCACGACCAGACCGCCAAGGCGGCGGACGGGGCCGGGAAGGTCGACAAGGGCGTCGGCTCGGCCAAGAAGGGCTCCGGCGACCTCGCGGACGGCCTCGGCAAGCTCAACGAGGGCGCCGGCAAGGTCAGTCAGGGCGCCGGTGACCTGAGCAGGGGCGCCTCATCGGCCGTCGCCAAGGCCCATGAGCTCAGCGCGGGCGCGGGCAAGGTCGCGGACGGCACCCAGCAGCTCGCCGACAAGGTCCACGGCATCGCCAAGAAGGACCTGCCCTACCTGCGCGAGCACGGCAAGGAGATCGGTGCGGGCGCGCAGTTCGTCGCCGACGCCACCGAGACCCTCGACGACGTCCTCGACACCCTGCCGAGCGACTCCGCCAAGGCCGCCACGCAGGCCCGCAAGAACGCCGACAACGCCGCGGAGATCTACCAGGACCGCTGCGGCGGGCTGCTGGACACCGACCCCGACTGCGCGAAGCTGAAGGCGCTCGCGGACGGCAGCAAGGTGGCCGCCGACGCGGCGGAGAAGGTCCACGACGCCGTCGCCGGGGCGGACTTCGGGCCGCTGCGCAGCAAGCTGCGCGAGGTGCACCAGGGCGCGGTGATGGTCGCCGAGCAGGCACCGGGCATCGGGCAGCGCGCGGACAACGCGATCCGTCAGATCAACGCGCTCAACGCCGGCGCCCACAAGGTCTCGCAGGGCGCGGGGCTGTTCGCCGACGGCATCGGCACCCTCGCCGACGGCGCGGGCAAGGTCGCCGACGGCGCCGGCAAGGTCCACAGCGGCGTCGGCACCGCCAAGAACGGCGCCACCAAGCTCACCGGCGGTCTCTTCAAGCTCAAGGACGGCACCAACCAGCTGGCCGACGGCCTGCACAGCGGCGTCGCCAAGATCCCGGACTACAACAAGAAGGACCGCGACGCCCGCACCGAGGTGATGGCCGACCCGGTCGAGCTGGCCGCCAAGTCGATGCACAAGGCGCCCAACTACGGCACCGGCCTGGCGCCGTACTTCATCCCGCTCTCCCTGTGGGTCGGCGCGATGGTCGCGTTCATGCTGCTCCCGGCGCTGGGCAAGCGGGCCCTGGCCGCGGGCGCCCCGGGCTGGCGGATCACCCTCGGCTCCTGGCTGCCGGCCTACGCCGTCGGCGTCGTCCAGGTACTGGCCCTGATGGCCGTCCTGCACTGGGGCCTCGGCCTGCAGATGGCCCGCTCGGCCGGCACCGTCGGCTTCCTGCTGCTGGCCACGGCCTGCTTCACCGCCATCATCCAGCTGTTGGGCGCGTTCTTCGGGCCGGCCGGCCGGGTGCTGACCCTGATCGTGCTGATGCTCCAGCTGACCTCGGCGGGCGGCACCTACCCGGTGCAGACCAGCCCCGGCTTCTTCGCCGCCATCCACCCGTTCCTGCCGATGAGTTACGTGGTCGACGGCCTGCGCCGGCTGATCACCGGCGGTGACCTCGGCATCGTCTGGCAGGGCTGCGGCGTCCTGGTGGCCTTCACCCTCGGCGCGCTGGCCCTGACCGCCCTCGCGGCGCGCAGCCGGCAGGTCGTACGGATGAAGGACCTGCACCCGGAACTGAGCCTGTGAGTGTGCTCGCGAGCCCCCGGGACGGTGCCGGCGACGGCGCCGCCCCGGGGGCCGACCCCGCTCCGCGGCGTGCCTCGACGCGCCGCCGGCTCTTCGACGCCGCCGTCGTCCTCATCGCGGAACAGGGCTTCTCGGCCACCACCGTCGACGAGATCGCCGACCGCGCCGGCGTCGCCAAGGGCACCGTCTACTACAACTTCGCCAGCAAGAACGTCCTCTACGAGGAGCTGCTGCGGGACGGCATGGACCTGCTCTCCGGCTCGCTGCGCCGGGCCGCCGACGCCACGGTGGCCGCCGGCGGCACCCGGGTCGACGCCCTGGACGCCATGATCCGGGCCGGCCTGGACTTCATCGCCGGCTCCCCCGCCCTGATGCAGCTCTACGTCGCCGAACTGTGGCGCACCAACCGCACCTGGCGCGCCACCCTCACCTCCGTCCGCGGCCGGGCCCTGACCGTCGTCGAGTCCGTCCTGCGGGACGCCGTGGCCGCCGGCGAGCTCTCCGCGGAACTCGACATCTCCCTCACCGCCTCCGCCCTCCTCGGCATGGTCCTGGTGGCCGCCCTCGACTGGCAGTCCTTCCAGCCGGACCGCTCCGTCGAGGACGTCCACGCGGCGCTGTCCCGACTGCTGCACGGGCGGGTGGGAACCGGGCCGGGCGGGTGCTAGAGCCGTCCCCGGGGCCCCGGCCCCGG
>NZ_SDIG01000224.1:0-8552 GCF_004122755.1 Streptomyces sp. TM32 | reverse complement strand
AGATGTGTATAAGAGACAGTGGCGGTACGGGTCGTTTCTCGGGCGGGGAATCAGCTACTGTGGTGCGCAGCCCCTCACGTGGCGCTATCTGACTGAACTCCCCCAGGGCCGGAAGGCAGCAAGGGTAGGTCGGCTCTGGCGGGTGCGTGGGGGGCGCTTGCGTTTGTGGGGCCGGTCGGTTGTCAGTGGGGCCCGATATCGTCGTATGCGTGTCGTCCCTTGCGCTGTACCGCCGCTACCGGCCCGAGACCTTCGCCGAGGTCATCGGGCAAGAGCACGTGACCGATCCGCTGCAGCAGGCATTGCGGAACAATCGCGTCAATCACGCCTATCTGTTCAGTGGGCCGCGTGGGTGCGGCAAGACGACGAGTGCGCGGATCCTGGCGCGCTGCCTCAACTGTGAGGAAGGTCCCACTCCCACTCCCTGCGGGACGTGCCAGTCGTGTGTGGACCTGGCCAGGAACGGCCGGGGTTCGATCGACGTGATCGAGATCGACGCGGCGTCGCACGGTGGCGTGGACGACGCCCGTGAGCTGCGCGAGAAGGCCTTCTTCGGGCCGGCGAGCAGCCGCTACAAGATCTACATCATCGATGAGGCGCACATGGTGACCTCGGCGGGCTTCAACGCCCTGCTCAAGGTCGTCGAGGAGCCGCCGGAGCATCTGAAGTTCATCTTCGCGACCACCGAGCCCGAGAAGGTCATCGGGACGATCCGGTCGCGTACGCATCACTACCCGTTCCGGCTCGTGCCGCCGGGGACGCTGCGGGAGTACCTGGCAGAGGTGTGCGGGCGGGAGGACATCCCGGTCGAGGACGGGGTGCTGCCGCTGGTGGTGCGGGCCGGCGCCGGGTCGGTGCGGGACTCGATGTCCGTGATGGACCAGCTGCTCGCCGGCGCCGGTGCGGACGGTGTGACATATGCCATGGCGACGGCGCTGCTGGGGTACACCGACGGGTCGCTGCTGGATTCGATCGTGGAGGCCTTCGCCGCGGGGGACGGCGCGGCGGCCTTCGAGGTCGTGGACCGGGTCATCGAGGGCGGCAACGACCCCCGGCGCTTCGTGGCGGACCTGCTGGAGCGGCTGCGGGATCTGGTGATCCTGGCGGCCGTGCCGGACGCGGGGGAGAAGGGGCTGATCGACGCCCCCGCCGATGTGGTGGAGCGGATGACGGCGCAGGCGTCCGTCTTCGGGGCGGCGGAGCTGAGCCGGGCCGCCGACCTGGTCAATACGGGCCTGACGGAGATGCGCGGGGCGACCTCGCCGCGGCTGCAGCTGGAGCTGATCTGCGCGCGGGTGCTGCTGCCGGCGGCGTACGACGACGAGCGGTCGGTGCAGGCGCGGCTGGACCGCCTGGAGCGCGGTGCGGGTGCCGCGCTGCTGGGCGGGGCCGGCGGCGGTGCGGGCTCCGGGGGAGAGCCCGGGCCCGGGGCCACGCCGGTGGTGGCCTCCGGCGGCGGGCCCGCGGCGGGCTATGTACCGGGGCCGGAGGCGCATCCGGCGATGCCGGCCGGGGGACCGTCCGGTCCGGCCGCGGCGCGTGCCGCGGTGCGGGGCGCGACGAGCGCCGGCCAGGGGGGCGGTGCTCCCGCTCCGGCCGCTCCGGGAGCACAGACGGCAGGCACGGGGTCGTCCGGCGGCCCGGGGGCCGGTCCCGGCGGGGAGCAGCAGGGCGGAGGCGCGGGGGCGCCGCAGGGCGCCCCGGCGGAGGCACAGCCGCCCTCTGGGCAGGAGGGCGGCCGTGCGGGTGCGGCTGCCCGGCCCGGGGCCTGGCCGGGCAGTACGAGCAGGGGCAGCGGCGCCGACAGCGGCCCGGCCGGCGGGGGCGCCGGACGGCAGCCCGGCGGCTGGCCCACGGCCGTGGCGCCGGGTCAGGGCGGGGCGCCCGCCCCGTCCGCGCCCCCCGCCGTGTCCGGGCCGCCGGCCGGCCCGCCCGCGCCCGCATCGCAGCAGCCCCCGCAGGCCGCCGGGGCGGCCCCGGGGGCGGCGCAGGGTGCCGCTCAGGTACGGCAGATGTGGCCGGACATCCTGGAAGCGGTGAAGGACCGCCGGCGCTTCACCTGGATCCTGCTGAGCCAGAACGCCCAGGTCTCCGGCTTCGACGGCACGACGCTGCAGATCGGCTTCCCCAATGCCGGCGCCCGCGACAGCTTCGCCAACGGCGGAAGCGAGGACGTCCTCAAGGACGTGCTGGCCGAGCGGTTCCAGGTGCAGTGGCGGGTCGAGGCGATCGTCGACCCGTCGGGCGGCGCCGGGCCGCCGGCCGGAGGTGCCCCCCGTAGTGGCGGTGGCGGCTTCGGCGGCGCCCCCGCCGCACCCCAGCAGGGCGCCCCGCAGCCCCCGCCCCAGCAGAGCGGCCCGGCCGCGTCCCCCTCGTCCGGGGGCCGGTACGGAGCGGGCGGCGAAGGGACCGGCGGCGGTGGCGGCAGCCAGGGCGCGCGCATGGCCCGGGAGGCCGTGTCGCCGGCGGCGTCCGCGGGCGGCACACAGGGCGGGCCCGTGGCGGAGCCCGCGTACACGCCGCCGGAGCCCCCGCCCTCGTCGATCGAGTACGACATGCCGGCCGAGGACGACGCCGATCTCGTCGACTCCGCGCTCAGCGGTCACGACCTGATCGTCCGCGAGCTCGGCGCGACGGTGCTGGAAGAGTTCAACAACGAGTAGAGGGCGCCCACAAGTGCCCCGCACGGGCCGCGAAGCAGGTCAGCGGAGGTCCACCGGACGTACACCCGTGCTCCTCCCTCCGGCGTAGGGCGCGGGGCCCGTGAAACACGTAGGCTCGGGCTACCGCACCAATCGTTGTCGTATGGCAGGAGTCACGTCGTGATCCCCGGTGGTCAGCCCAATATGCAGCAGCTGCTTCAGCAGGCCCAGAAGATGCAGCAGGATCTCGCGGCCGCCCAGCAGGAGCTCGCGGAGACACCCGTCGAGGGCTCCGCGGGCGGCGGCCTGGTCAAGGCCACGGTGACCGGCTCCGGCGAACTCACGGGCCTGGTCATCGACCCCAAGGCGGTCGACACCGACTCCGCGGAGGAGACGGCCGAGACGATCGCCGACCTCGTCCTGGCGGCGGTCCGGGACGCCAACGCCAGCGCCCAGCAGTTGCAGCAGCAGAAGCTCGGCCCGCTCGCGGAGGGTCTGGGCGGTGGCGGAATCCCGGGTCTCCCCTTCTGAGGAGTAGCCAACTAGCGTACGCAGCACGGCAGAAGAGAAAGAAGACGTTCCGTGTATGAAGGCGTGGTCCAGGACCTGATCGACGAGCTGGGCAGGCTGCCCGGCGTCGGTCCCAAGAGCGCGCAGCGGATCGCCTTCCACATTCTTCAGGCCGAGCCGACCGATGTCCGCCGGCTCGCGAACGCGCTGATGGAGGTCAAGGCGAAGGTCCGGTTCTGCGGCGTCTGCGGCAATGTGGCGCAGGAGGAGCAGTGCCGGGTCTGCCTGGACCCGAGGCGCGATCCGGCGGTCATCTGCGTCGTGGAGGAGCCCAAGGACGTCGTGGCGATCGAGCGGACGCGCGAGTTCCGCGGTCGCTACCACGTCCTCGGTGGGGCGATCAGCCCGATCGAGGGCGTGGGCCCCGACGACCTGCGGATCAGGGAACTGCTGGCCAGGCTCGCGGACGGCACCGTCACCGAGCTGATTCTGGCCACCGACCCGAATCTGGAGGGCGAGGCCACGGCCACCTATCTGGCCCGCATGATCAAACCCATGGGCCTGAGAGTGACGCGACTGGCGAGCGGACTGCCGGTCGGGGGCGATCTGGAGTACGCAGATGAGGTCACGCTCGGGCGGGCCTTCGAAGGGAGGAGACTTCTCGATGTCTGATGCCACGCTGCACAACGCGACACAGGACCCGGACGACTTCGCCGTATCGATCTCCGACTCGATCGAGAGTTTCATCGTCGCGGTGACCGAGGTCGCCAAGGGCGACGAGCCGGACAGTGCGGTGCCCTTCCTGCTGCTGGAGATCTCCCAGCTGCTGCTCACCGGCGGCCGCCTGGGCGCCCACGAGGACTTCGTTCCCGACGAGCGGTACGAGACGGACACCGGCCCGGAACCGGACGTCGACGAGCTGCGCGAGCGCTTTGCGACCCTGCTCGACCCGGTGGACGTCTACTCCGAGGTCTTCGACCCGTATGTGCCGCGCAGCGAGCCGGTCGCCAGCCGGATCTCCGACGACCTGGCCGACATCATCACCGATCTGCGCCACGGCCTGGCGCACTACCGGGCGGGCCGGGTCAGCGAGGCCCTGTGGTGGTGGCAGTTCTCCTACCTCTCCAACTGGGGCCCGACCGCCTCGGCCGCACTGCGCGCGCTGCAGTCGCTGGTCGCCCACGTACGCCTCGACCAGCCGCTGGTCGAGCTGGACGGCCTGGACACCGACAGTGACGTCACCGGCGACGAGGAGCAGCTCGCCGAGGAGGCCGGAAAGGTCATGGCGGAGGAGATCGCGGCGCCGCTGGGGCTGCGGGGAAGCTGAGCCCGGGGGCGGCCGCCACGGCCGGGCACGCCCCGGCCGTCGCCCGCCGCCGGGCGCGCGAGGCGCCTCACGCCGGCTGTTCCGTGATGCCTCGCGCCGTGGCCGGAGCCTGTGAGCTGGGTTACGTTTTCGTGTGTACCGGCCGGGAGCGGGCATGTGCTCGCCGGGCAGGCGCAACGGTGCGCCTTGTGGATCCGCCGCGGGACGCGGAACTCACGAGTCAGGTGGCCATGGTGATCAACGCGATCACGGTGGTCAACCAGTGAGTCGTGCGTCTCACGATGTGGTATTGGCAGGGCGGACTCCGCTTGCTCGTTAGACTGAGCCGACCGCAGTACCCCCATTTCCGGGGGTCCGGGAGGAAACTCCCGATGAGACAGTTGCGAGGAGCGCACGTGGGCCTTGTCGTGCAGAAGTACGGCGGCTCATCCGTTGCGGATGCCGAGGGCATCAAGCGCGTTGCCAAGCGAGTCGTCGAGGCCAAGAAGAACGGCAACCAGGTTGTCGTGGTGGTTTCGGCGATGGGCGACACGACGGACGAGCTGATCGATCTCGCGCAGGAAGTGTCCCCGATTCCGTCGGGGCGCGAGTTCGACATGCTGCTGACCGCCGGAGAGCGGATCTCCATGGCCCTGCTGGCGATGGCGATCAAAAACCTCGGTCACGAGGCGCAGTCCTTCACCGGTAGCCAGGCCGGTGTCATCACCGACTCCGTGCACAACAAGGCACGGATCATCGATGTCACGCCGGGCCGGATCAAGACCTCCGTCGACGAGGGCAACATCGCCATCGTCGCCGGCTTCCAGGGCGTGTCCCAGGACAAGAAGGACATCACGACGCTGGGGCGCGGCGGGTCGGACACGACCGCCGTCGCGCTGGCGGCCGCCCTGGACGCCGACGTCTGTGAGATCTACACCGATGTGGACGGTGTCTTCACCTCCGACCCGCGGGTCGTGAAGAAGGCCCGGAAGATCGACTGGATCTCCTTCGAGGACATGCTGGAGCTGGCCAGCTCCGGCTCCAAGGTGCTGCTGCACCGCTGCGTCGAGTACGCACGCCGTTACAACATCCCGATCCACGTCCGCTCGTCCTTCTCGGGGCTGCAGGGCACGTGGGTCAGCAACGAACCGCAAGGGGACCAGCCGATGGAGCAGGCAATCATCTCGGGCGTCGCGCATGACACCTCCGAGGCGAAGGTCACGGTCGTCGGAGTCCCGGACAAGCCGGGCGAGGCCGCGCGCATCTTCCGTGCGATCGCGGACTCCGAGGTCAACATCGACATGGTCGTGCAGAACGTGTCCGCCGCGTCGACCGGTCTGACCGACATCTCCTTCACGCTGCCCAAGACCGAGGGCCGCAAGGCCGTCGCGGCCCTGGAGAAGACCCGTGCGGCGGTCGGCTTCGACTCGCTGCGCTACGACGACCAGATCGCCAAGATCTCGCTCGTCGGCGCGGGGATGAAGACCAACCCGGGCGTCACGGCGACCTTCTTCGAGGCGCTGTCGAACGCGGGCGTGAACATCGAGCTCATCTCGACCTCCGAGATCCGTATCTCGGTCGTCACCCGCGCCGATGACGTGAACGAGGCAGTGCGCGCCGTCCACACCGCCTTCGGTCTCGACACCGACAGTGATGAAGCCGTGGTCTATGGCGGCACCGGGCGATGATTCCGGCCGAGGCGGGCCGTCCGTCCCACGCTGACACGGCGGGGGCGGACGCCCGCCCGGCCGCCCGGCCGCAGCTCGCCGTCGTCGGTGCCACGGGCACCGTCGGCGGCGTTCTGCTGGGCATCCTCTCCGAGCGGGCCGACATCTGGGGCGAGATCCGGCTGATCGACTCCCCCCAGCCGCGTTCGGGCCGGGCGGATCAGCCTGGCCCGGTCGGCCGCAAGCTGACCGTCCGGGGCGCGGAGGTCGAGGTCGTCGCGCTGAGCGAGGAGGCCTTCGACGGTATCGACGTGGCGATGTTCGACGTCCCCGACGAGGTCTCCGCGCGCTGGGCGCCGGTTGCGGCGGCCAAGGGCGCGGTGGTCGTGGACAATTCCGGCGCGTTCCGGATGGACCCGGACGTGCCGCTGGTCGTCCCCGAGGTCAATGCGCACACGGCGCGGGTGCGCCCGCGCGGCATCATCGCCAACCCGAACTGCACGACGCTCTCGATGATCGTCGCGCTGGGGGCGCTGCACGCCGAGTACGGGCTGAGCGAGCTGATCGTCTCCTCCTACCAGGCCGTTTCCGGGAAGGGAAAGGCCGGCATCGACACCTTGCGGGGGCAGCTGGCCGCGGTGTCCGGTACGGAACTGGGCACCACGCCGGGCGATGTGCGGCGGGCCGCCGGGGACGCGCTGGGGCCGTTCCCGGCGCCGGTCGCGCTCAATGTGGTGCCCTGGGCCGGCTCGCTCCAGGAGGACGGCTGGTCCTCCGAGGAGCTCACGATCCGCAACGAGTCCCGCAAGATCCTCGGGCTGCCGGACCTGCCGGTCACCGCGACCTGCGTACGGGTGCCGGTGATCACGACCCACTCGCTGTCCGTGCACGCCCGCTTCGAGAACGAGGTCACGGTCGGCGGCGCACACGAGATCCTGGCCGCGGCGCCCGGGGTGGTCCTGTGCGACGATCCGGCCGAGGACGAGTACCCCACCCCGTCCGATGTCGTCGGTACGGATCCGACCTGGGTCGGGCGGGTGCGTCGTTCGCTGGACGATCCGCGGGCGCTGGAGCTGTTCGTGTGCGGCGACAATCTGCGCAAGGGGGCGGCGCTGAACACCGCGCAGCTGGGGGAGCTGGTGGCGGCGGAGCTGCGGGGGCGGGAGCCCCGGCGGTAGGGCGACGCGGGCCCGCGGGTCCGGGCTCGGGGCCTGCGGGGTACGCGACTTGGCGGGATCGGGCGCCGTGCGCCGACCGCCTGGGAGATACTTTGTGGGGCGTGTGAAGATCCTGTGAGCGAATCGCCGGTCCCCACCTCTTGATCTGGGCTGACGATCTGTTCGACCATTCGCTCCCCGCCGCACTGCAACCGGCAGTTGGGCGGGGAGCGTCTTTGTGGCCGCCCTCAGGGGTGGCTCGGGGGATCAGCGGGCTGCAGAGTGAGTCCCCGGATGGCGGGGCATTCGCGTCGGGGCAATTAGGGCATTCAGGAAGAGCTGGTACGCATGAGGGCATTTGATGCATCGTCAAAAGCGGTGCCTTGCGCGTACAACCCTTGTGGGGGGAAGCGTGTCCAACAGGCGTGGCAGAGGTACTCGGTTTCACCATCGCCCCAGCGGGCGCAGCGGCAGGCGCAGCAGTGTGCCCGCCGCGTTCCCGTACGGCCGGGAGCATGCCGGTGATCGCTCCCTGGCCCACCACCCGTCCCGCCCAGATCCCTCCGCAACGCGGGGACTCTGACGACGCGATGGCAGCGGGCACCACGGTCGACCACCTCACCGAGACCTATCGCGCGCACTACCGCTCCCTGCTCGGGCTCGCCGCGCTGCTCCTCGACGACACCGCCTCCTGCGAGGACGTCGTCCAGGAGGCCTTCATCCGCGTGCACTCCGCACGCGGCCGGGTGCGCGACCCCGAGAAGACCCTCGCCTATCTCCGGCAGACCGTCGTCAACCTCTCGCGCTCCGCGCTGCGCCGCCGCATCCTCGGGCTCAAGCTGCTCTCCAAGCCGATGCCCGACATGGCGAGCGCCGAGGAGGGCGCGTACGACCTGCTGGAGCGGGACCAGCTGATCCAGGCGATGCGCGGGCTGCAGCGCCGACAGCGGGAGGTGCTGGTGCTGCGCTATTTCGCCGATATGACCGAGGCGCAAGTGGCAGAGACGCTGGGCATATCGCTCGGCTCCGTCAAGGCCTACGGGTCGCGGGGCATCGCGGCGCTCCGCGTCGCGATGGAGGCTCCGGCATGAAGGGCACGACGTCTGGCCGGCACGACCCGTTCGCCCCGTGCGGCACGCGCGAGGCGCTCACCCCGCTCACTCCGACCACCCCAATCACCCTGAGAAACCACAGCACTTCGCACCACTCGACCGACCCGATGCACCACCGCCCTCCCCACGCCAACCGGCCCGCCCCGACCGACCCCCGC
>NZ_SDIG01000223.1:0-8793 GCF_004122755.1 Streptomyces sp. TM32 | reverse complement strand
GCTTGAGGGTGAGCGCGAGGTTCAGGCGGTTGCGCTCACCCACCACCCTCGCCGAGCTGGAGCGGCGCGCAGCCTCCCGGCACGGGCGCCCCGCCTACGGGCATGACGCACTGATCGCCTGCGACCGCCTGGTACGGGTCTTCACCACCGACGGGGTCGAGGTGCAAGCCCTGCAAGGGCTCGATCTGCTGGTCGCCGAGGGCGAGTTGATGGCGCTCGTCGGGGCGTCCGGCAGTGGCAAGTCCACCCTGATGAACATCCTGGCCGGCCTGGACGTGCCGACCGCCGGCGCCGCCACGGTCGCCGGCCGCGATCTGCTGACGATGGACGCCCGGGCCCGGCTCGGCTACCGCCGCGACGTCGTCGGCTTCGTCTGGCAGCAGACCGCCCGCAACCTCCTGCCGTATCTGACGGCCCAGCAGAACGTCATGCTGCCGATGCAGCTGCACGGCGGCAGGCGGCGGGCGGCCCGTACGAAAGCGGCCGGGGAACTGCTGTCGATGCTCGCCCTCGACCACTGCCGGGACCGCCGTCCGCACCAGCTCTCCGGTGGCGAGCAGCAGCGCACCGCCATCGCGGTGGCGCTGGCCAACACCCCGTCCGTACTGCTGGCCGACGAGCCCACCGGCGAACTGGATTCGCACACCGCCGAGCAGGTCTTCACGGCCTTCCGTACCGCCAACGAGGAGCTGGGCACCACCATCGTGATCGTCACCCACGACCAGGCGGTGGCGAGCGAGGTACGGCGCACGGTCGCGATCCGCGACGGCCGTACGTCCTCGGAGGTGCTGCGGCGCACCGAACGGGATGCCGCGACCGGCCGGGAATCCCTGGTGGCCCGCGAGTACGCGATGCTCGACCGCGCGGGCCGGCTCCAGCTCCCGGCCGAATACACCCACAGCCTGGGCATGGAACACCGCGTCCTGCTGGAGCTGGAGCGCGACCACATCGGCGTCTGGCCGGACCGTACGGCCGACGGCGCGGCACGGTCGGGCGAGACGGACGGGGAGGGAGGCAGGGACGGTGACAGCTAGTTCGGCCGGCTCGCGCCCGCCCTGTTACCGCCTGTTTCTGTCTGTTTGTGCCCCGGGAACCCTCAGACCGGCGTGACCGTGAGCCCCGACAGCCCGGTCGCCCCCGCAGGGCCCCCGGCCCGTACGGCGATCGACCCGTAGGGGGTGCTCAGCCGCAGCCAGCCGCCCGCGGACAGCAGACTCAGCGGCTGGGGACGGGAGTCAGCGGCGCCGGAGGACGTGCCACCGCCCGCCGGCGCACCGGCTCGGGCCGGGCGCAGAAAGCCCAGCGACTGCGCGGCATGAGCGGCGCGCAGCGGAAGGTGGGTGTCGCCGAGAGTGCGCGACCAGATCTCCCGGCCGATACGGTCCCGTGCGGCACGGGTGCGGTGTTGCGGCTCCAGCGCCTCGTCACGGGACCGGAATTCGGCGACGGCGGCGGCCACCGCGCGCACCAGCGCCTCGGGCGCGGGCAGCCCCGGCACCCGCTGCCAGCCGCCGCGCGGCGGCAGCACCCCGGTCCACGGCGGGCCCGTGACCGCGGCGGGCACGGTCACCGCGTCCGACGACTCCTGGATGCCTTCGAGGAGTTCGCCGGCCGAGACGGTGCTGTCCAGAGCCGTGTCCCCGGCGAGCCGCGCGGTGCGGATCGCCAGCACCTCGAAGGACGGCGGGCGGCCGAAGACGGCGAGCACCCCGCCGCCGGCCTGGAGGCGTACCGCGGCGGCCTTGTCGTAGTGGATCAGCCGGGCCAGGAAGGCAGCGAGATCCGCCGCCTCCCCGGCGTCGGCGAGGTGCAGCACCGTCATACAGCGACGGCCCCCCGCTGGTGCGCGGCGTCGTCCAGATACTCCTTGAGGATCGTCTTCTCCTCCGCGGTGAGGCGGCGGGGGCGGTTCTCGGTGAAGTCGAACGGGACGACGACGGTCGAGGCCCGCAGATAGAGGGTGTCCTCATCCTTGACCTCGTAGCCGACGGTCATCGACGCGGCGCTGATCTTCGTCACCCACAACTCGACGGCCACCGGGGCATGCCGGTGGACCAGCGGCCGCACATAGTCGATCTCGTGCCGGGCGACGACCGAGCCGCCCGTGAACGACGGGCTGCCGTCCCCCGGCGCCAGCCGGTGCATGAAGTCGATCCGCGCCTCTTCGAGGTAGCGGACGAACACCGCGTTGTTGACATGGCCGAACGCGTCCATGTCCGACCAGCGCAGGGGGCAGGAGTAGTGGTGTCGCACGACGGTCAGCCCCGGGTGAGCTTCTTGTACGTGGCGCGGTGCGGACGGGCCGCTTCCGCACCGAGGCGCTCGACCTTGTTCTTCTCGTAGGACTCGAAGTTGCCCTCGAACCAGAACCACCTGGAGTCACCCTCGTACGCCAGGATGTGCGTGGCGACGCGGTCGAGGAACCAGCGGTCGTGGGAGACGACCACGGCGCAGCCCGGGAACTCCAGCAGCGCGTTCTCCAGCGAGGACAGGGTCTCGACGTCGAGGTCGTTGGTCGGCTCGTCGAGGAGCAGGAGGTTGCCGCCCTGCTTGAGGGTGAGCGCGAGGTTCAGGCGGTTGCGCTCACCACCGGAGAGCACCCCGGCCGGCTTCTGCTGGTCCGGGCCCTTGAAGCCGAACGCGGAGACGTACGCCCGCGAAGGCATCTCGACCTGGCCGACGTTGATGTAGTCCAGCTCGTCGGAGACCACGGCCCACAGGGTCTTCTTGGGGTCGATGTTCTCGCGGCTCTGGTCGACGTAGGAGATCTTGACGGTCTCGCCGACCTTGATGTCACCGGAGTCCGGGGTCTCCAGGCCCTGGAGCATCTTGAACAGCGTGGTCTTGCCCGCGCCGTTCGGGCCGATGACGCCGACGATGCCGTTGCGGGGCAGGGTGAAGCTCAGGTCGTCGATCAGGACCTTCTCGCCGAAGGCCTTGTTGAGCTTCTCGACCTCGACGACGACATTGCCCAGGCGCGGGCCCGGCGGGATCTGGATCTCCTCGAAGTCCAGCTTCCGCATCTTGTCGGCCTCGGCCGCCATCTCCTCGTAACGGGCCAGTCGCGACTTCGACTTGGCCTGCCGCCCCTTGGCGTTGGAGCGCACCCACTCCAGCTCGTCCTTGAGGCGCTTGGCACGCTTGGCGTCCTTCTGCCCCTCGACCTTGAGGCGCGAGGCCTTCTTGTCCAGGTACGTGGAGTAGTTGCCCTCGTACGGGTGGGCACGGCCACGGTCGAGCTCGAGGATCCACTCGGCGACGTTGTCGAGGAAGTACCGGTCGTGGGTGACGGCGACGACGGTGCCGGTGTACTTCGCGAGGTGCTGCTCCAGCCACTGCACGGACTCGGCGTCCAGGTGGTTGGTGGGCTCGTCGAGGAGCAGCAGGTCGGGTGCCTCCAGCAGCAGCTTGCACAGCGCGACGCGGCGGCGCTCACCACCGGAGAGGTTGGTGACCGGCCAGTCGCCGGGCGGGCAGCCGAGCGCGTCCATGGCCTGCTCCAGCTGGGTGTCCAGGTCCCACGCGTTGGCGTGGTCGAGGTCCTCCTGGAGCTTGCCCATCTCCTCCATGAGCTCGTCGGAGTAGTCGGTCGCCATGAGCTCGGCGACCTCGTTGAAGCGGTGGAGCTTGCCCATGATCTCGGCGGCGCCGTCCTGCACGTTCTGCAGCACCGTCTTCGACTCGTCCAGCGGCGGCTCCTGCAGGAGCATGCCGACGGTGTAGCCCGGGGCGAGGAACGCGTCACCGTTCGACGGCTGCTCGAGACCGGCCATGATCTTCAGCACCGTCGACTTACCGGCGCCGTTGGGACCCACGACACCGATCTTTGCGCCCGGCAGGAAGCTCAGCGTCACGTCATCGAGGATGACCTTGTCGCCGTGCGCCTTGCGCGCCTTGCGCATCGTGTAGATGTACTCAGCCAAGAGAAACCGTCCGGCAGATTGGATCGATCAGGGTCTGTGCGGCACCGCCCCGGGCCGTCGTACGCGGTGACCGGGGGAGGGCAGATACACCCATCTTGCCGTACGCCTGTGCTCTGGCGGAAACGAGTAGGTCAGAGCGCCCCTGCTCAGCCCTGACCTGGCACGACGTGGTGGCTGTTCGGTTGCTCTCCGTCATCGTCGACGCCGGCCGAACGTACGGGCGCCGCCGCGGGGCACGGGTCTGCGCCGGGGCCGTGGGGCGCGCGGAGCTGCTGCCGGTGGCGCCCGGATCCCGCGGACGCCGAAGGCCCCGGAGCGCTGCTGCGCTCCGGGGCCTTCACGTACTCGACCGGATACCGCCGTTCACCGGTGGGTTACGGGGCGGTCGCCGGCCGCAACCGGGCGCCCGGTTCCACGAAGGCCGGGCTTCCGGCCTCCGGGTCGCCGGGCGTCACCGGGTGCCCGGTGATCACTGGGCGGGGGTGCCGGCCTTCTTCTTACGGAGGAAGAACACCGCGGCGCCGCCGACCACGACCAGGACGACCGCGATACCCGCGATCATCGGGGTGGCGCTGCTGGAGCCGGTCTCGGCGAGGTCGCCGCCCTTGTCACCGCCGGTGCTGCCACCGACCGAGGCCGGGCTGGGCTGCGAGGAGGGCTTGCCGCCGCCGCTGCCGGCGGTCTTGCAGTCCAGGACCCCGGAGAAGGACTTCTTGAAGCCGCCCGCACCCGTGATCGTGATGTTGTACGGCTGGTCCTCGGCCACCGGGACGGTCACGGTCTGCGACTTGCCCGGGGCGATCTCGTAGTCCTTGCCGGAGAGCTGGAAGCGGAACGCCTCATCGCCCTTGTTGCTGGCCGTGACGTCCACGCCGCCCTTGGCGCAGTTCTTCTCGGCGGTGATCGCCGGAATGGCGCCCTGCTTCTTCCAGGAGGCCGAGGCGGCCGCGGAGACCGTGGACTCGCTGGAGCCGGCCAGGATCTGGGTCTGGCTCTTGGCGTGCTCGCCGATGCCGGTGAAGGCACGGCCGACCGGGACCTTGGTGGCGGCCTGCGCGGTCAGCGAGGTGCTGCCGTCCGCGGCGCCCTTGGGCACGTCGAAGAACAGCTGGGTGCCGTCGGTGGCACTCGTGGCCGGCTTGCCGTCCTTGCCGACGATCTTGACACCGGCAGGTGCACCGGCCGCCGGGGCGATCGTGACGCTGTCGGCGTTGGTGTGCACGGTGACCGGGCCGAGCTTGCTGCCGGACTTACCGGAGACGGCCGGGGGGTCGAGCGTCAGCGACGCCTTGGGCTCGCCGACGTTCTGCGCGCTCTTCTCAAGGTAGTCGGCGAGCTTCTCGGCCGCCGGGTCGACCGCGTCCACCTTGACGTGGTCGGAGAAGCGCCAGATCGCGACCTGCGTGCCGGCCGCGGCCGTCTTCTCGGTGAGGTTGCCGGCGCCGGCCTTGGAGGCGAGCGCGGCCAGGTCGTTCACCTGGGGGTACGAGTTCTGCAGAATCCAGCGGATCTTGCCCGCGTCCCCGTTGTTGTGCAGCGACGAGGCGCTCCAGGGCACTTCCTGGTACTTCGCCTGCTGCTGCGTCGGGTTGTGGATGTCGATGCAGTACGTCTGGAGCGTGCCGCCGTTGTCGACCGCCATCTCGAAGAGGCCGGCGCCGACGCGCTGGTCCCCTCCCTCGTTGTGCACGACCGCCTGGTCGAAGGTCTTCAGCCCGCCCAGCGTGGCGGTGGCACCCCCGTGAGCGGGGGTCGTCTCGTCCGCCGCGGCAGTCCCCGCGGTGGCTATCGCACCCGCCGCGACCAGGCCCGAGGCCATGACCGCGGCGGCAAGACGGGCTGCGCCCCGCCTCTTCATGGAAAGCATGAAATTCCCCTCTGGGCGAGGCGGTCGAGTGGGAGAGGATGCCTCGCCGGAAAGATCCAAAGAACTCAGCAGCCGAACACGTCAGCCCCCGTGAGTACTTGTCGGATCCTATGGAGCAGGCGCACCACGGTCCCCACTAATGGCATCCGATAAGCGATCCGAATCGCAATCGTTACCGACAACAGGCCCCTTGACCTGGCATTATCGACAAATCAACAGGACTTTTCAGGAAACTGCCACCTTCTCGGGCGAATCTGCTCCGGCTGCGGGCGGCGGAACGGAGGGATCCGGTGGCCCAAGAGGCGGCGGAACACGGGTGATTGTCGATGATTCAACAGTCGGAGGCTCGCCGGCCCTTGCGGGTGTCCCGGCGGCCGGGACCACGGGGGCTCTCCGACCTCCGCCGGTGGTCGGCGCCATCGAATCCTCCCGGCACCCACTGGCCGTGCCCGCCGGGCGGCTCGGCGCCTCCTTGGCGGGTGCGGTCCCGGCAGCGGACAACGTCTCATCCCTGCCCTCCTGTTGCCCATGAGGCTGCGCGGCCTGCGCTGACCCCGATGAGTGCGCAGGTGGCTGTGCCGGTTGCGGTGCGGCGGGCGCCGTGGAGTCCGTACCGGTACGCGCCGGCCGCGCGACTCTCCGGAACGCGGCGGTGCCACGCGCGAGATCGTGGCCGATCGCTACGGCGTCGACCTCCGCGGCGAACCATCGCTGCCCGCCCCGCTCGGGAGACTGCTCCCCTTCCCGCAGGCGCAACCGTCCCTGGACGATGAGTGGTTCCCCCACCGCCACCGAGGCCGCGACATTGTCGGCGAGCCCGCGCCACGACCGGACCGTATAGAAACTCGTCTCGCCATCCGTCCAGCGCTCCAACGCCTTGTCCCACCGCCGGGACGTGGCCGCCAGCCGGAACCTCGCCACCGTCGCACCCGCGGTTGTCTGCCGGTGCTCCACCGCTGTCGCGGCATTCCCCACCAGCGTCACCATCGTGTCGTTCACGGCCCACGCCTCCCCTGTGTCGTGCGCGCGCTGTCGTCCTGTGCCGCGCGCTGCGTGGATTTCATGCTGCACGGATTCAGCGAGCGCCGCGGCGACGTGTGGACGGCCGGCCGCCTGTGGACAACTCGGCCACCCGGAAGGGTTATCGCGAGGGAGCGCGCGGCCGGATGCCGGGGCCCGGCGGGCGCGCGCCTCTGCCCTCACACCCCCGACGCCACCGCGTACTGCTCCCGCACCTCGCGGTAGCGCAACAGCTCGGCGGCGACCGGCTCCAGCACCCGTGCCCGGCCGCACCCCGCCGCCGCACTTCGCAGGCGCCGCTCCGCATCCTGCCCGTAGCGCCTGGCCGGCCCCCGCGCCACCGCCCGGCACAGCCACGTCAGGGCCGGCCCGCCCACCACGCCCAGCGCCGCGGGCGACAGCCCGGAGATCCAGTCCGTCCCGTCGCCGAGCCCGGTGACCACGCCCAGCAGCCACAGGCCGCCGACGACTTGGAGTACGAGCAGCAGCCCCTGCAGCGAGGCGGCGACCGTCCACCACCGCGGCTTCACGGCCGGCCCGCCCCGCAGCGACTCCTCGGCCGCGGCCGCCGCTTTGTCCAGCGCCTCGGGCAGTCCGTACGCACCCCGCTCGGCCGCCTCCCGCACCGCCTGGGCCCAGGGCGCCGGCAAGCCGTGCGCCGCCTCACCGGCCACCGCCCGTACGGCGTGCTCCACCACGGGCCGCGCCGCCGCCCGGCCGTCCACCGCCGGCTCCCCCACGCCACCGGGCGAACTCCGACCCGGCGCCCCTGCAGCCTCCACACCCGTCGTCCCCACCCCGGAGCCGGGGTTGTCCCACCGGCTCCCCCGTCCTCCCCGCCGCCGCCCACGCAGCCGCGTCCACGGTGAGCCGCACGCGCGCTCCGCATGGCGCAGCCAATCGCGTTCCGCCGCACGCCCGGTGGCCACCGCCCCCACCGCCTCGGCCAGCCGGTCGTCGAACTCCGCCCGGGCCTGTTCGGTCAGCCCGACCGGGCACTGTGCGACGTACACCGACCGCAGCCGCTCGGCGGCCGCGTCCACATCGGCCGCCAGCCGCCGGTCGGCCGCCCCACGCTCCGCGACGAACTGGCCCAGCGCCTCCCGCAGTTCCCCCACGCCCTTACCGGTCGCGGCGGAGAGCGCGAGCACCGCCGCCCCGGGCTCCCCGTGCTCCCCCAGCGCCAGCCCGTCCTCGTCCAGCAACCGGCGCAGATCGTCCACCACCTGGTCGGCGGCGTCCCCCGGCAGCCGGTCCACCTGGTTGAGGACGACGAACATGACTTCCGCGTAGCCCGCCAACGGCCGCAAATACCGCTCGTGCAGCACCGCATCGGCGTACTTCTCCGGGTCCACGACCCAGATCACCGCGTCCACCAGCTCCAGCATCCGGTCCACCTGGGCGCGGTGCTCGGTGGCCGAGGAGTCGTGGTCGGGCAGGTCGATCAGGATGAGTCCGCGCAGCTCGGCGTTGCCGTCCGCCGGGGCGTGCCGACGGTGCGTGGGCACACCCAGCCGGTGCAACAGCCCCTCCGCGCCCGGCCGGCTGCCCGGCCAGACGCAGGCCACCGGCTCCGCGGTCGTCGGCCGCCGCGGCCCGACCTGCGAACGATTCGCCCCGGCCAGCGCGTTGAACAGCGACGACTTACCGCTGCCGGTCGCCCCCGCGAGAGCGACGACGGTGTGCTCACCGGACAGCCGGTACCGCTCGTCCGCCGTCTCCAGCACCCGCCCCGCACCCTCCAGCGCCCGCCCGTCCAGGCGGGTACGGGACAGCGCGATCAGCTCCCGCAACGCATCCAACCGACCGCGCAGCCCGCCCCGCACGGCCTGCCGCCCGCCGTCCTCAGCCCATCGGTACCCGCTCCCCTCCGCCATGCCTTCCCCGGCCCTCGGCCGCCGCGGACGGACCATGACCTCGGCACGCGACGCGGTGAACACCTCGCCGGAGCCCACTTCCCCGTCCCGGGCCGCGGCCCCCGCC
>NZ_SDIG01000222.1:0-9026 GCF_004122755.1 Streptomyces sp. TM32 | reverse complement strand
CCGCCCCGCACCCCCACCCCTACAGCGTGAGGCCCCGCGCCAGTACGTCCATCGTCCGGTGGATCAGCGCCTCCAGGTCGGTATCCGGGCCGCCCTCGACCCAGGTCAGCATCGCCTCCTGGAGCGCGGCCAGGATTGCCGAACCGATCACCCGCAGCTCCAGGTCGCCGTCCGGGCGGCCGGAGCGTTCCGCCAGTACGGTGGCGAGCGTCGCGGCGTCCCGCGCGGTGTTCTCCGCCGTACGGCCCCGGATCGCGGGCACGTCACGGATCAGCCGGGCCCGCTGGACGAGTTCACCGCGCTCCTCCGCGGTGAGCCTGCGCAGCGCCTCGACGGTGACCTGACGCATCGACTCGACCATCGGCTCGTCCGCGGGACGGGCCCGCAGCCCGGCCGCCGGCACGGCGTCGTACTCGTCCGTGAGCACGATGTCCTCCTTGGTGGGGAAGTAGCGAAAGACCGTGCTCGGTGAGACGTCGGCGGCCTCGGCGATCCGGTCGACCGGCGTCGCGTCGTAGCCCTGCTCCGCGAAGAGCCGGTAGGCGGCCCGCCGGATCGCCTGCCGGGTCTGGAGCTTCTTCCGCTCCCGCAGCCCGGGCTTCGGCGTCCCGGGCGGTGTGGCGGCGGCAGAGGTGCGTGCGGAGACCATGGGCAGCATTGTCAGGCATCCCGTGCCCCCCGAATGACGGCCGTGGCGGTGCGTGCACGGCGCCCGCGCCCCGGTGGGCCGGGGCCGCGCCGTCGATTGTCGGTGGGGTGTGTCACGCTGTGGCGTGAACGTGACTACTCTCGGTGAGAAAGGTGGTTGCGGGATGTTCGAGGGTGGGGGCTTCAGGCGTGGGTGTAGGCCACCAGCGAGATGCCGACGTAGTGCACGACGAAGGCCGCCAGGGTGAGGGAGTGGAAGACCTCGTGGAAGCCGAACCACTGGGGTGAGGGGTTGGGGCGCTTGATGCCGTAGATGACACCGCCCGCGCTGTAGAGCAGGCCGCCGACGACGACGAGTACGAGGACGGCGATGCCGCCGGTGCGCAGGAAGTCGGGCAGGAAGAAGACGGCGGCCCAGCCCATGGCGATGTAGCAGGGGGTGTACAGCCAGCGGGGGGCGCCGACCCAGAAGACCCGGAAGAGGATGCCGGCCAGGGCGGCAGCCCAGACCGCCCAGAGCAGGGTCTCGCCGCGGGATCCCGGCACGAGCAGCATCGTCAGCGGCGTATAGGTGCCCGCGATGATCAGGAAGATATTGGCGTGATCCAGGCGCCGGAGTATGCCGTCGGCGCGTGGGCCCCAATTGCCGCGGTGGTAAAGGGCGCTGACGCCGAACAGCAGGCAGGCGGACATCGTGTAGATGCCGCAGGCCAGGCGGCCGCGGGGGCTGTCGGCGAGGGCGGTGAGGACGATGCCGGAGAGTAGGGCGGCGGGGAACATTCCGGCGTGCAGCCAGCCGCGCAGTTTGGGTTTGAGGGGGGTGGTCGCGGCGGTGACGGCCGCGATGGCGGGCGGCGCGGAGGAGGGTCGGCTCTCGGCGGCGTCGGGCGCGGAAGTCATGGCGTAATGCTACCTACGCAACCGTAAGTTACGGATTCGTACCGGAGTGGTGACGGTCACCAAGGCGCCCTCTGGACAGAACTCTATCGGGGTCGGATGATCAAATGAGTGCGGTCGGCACCGGATGAGCGGTCACGAAGCATCCGGGTCGCAGCCCCCAAGGGGCAAACAACCAAAAGAAGCGGATGTTCCCGGCAAATCGGGTAGACATCCGTCCAGACCCTCATCTAGGAGCGATCGTGGCGCGCGACAACGCGGCTCCCACCATTCCGACCCGTCACCAGGGACTCATCGCCTGGGTCGACGAGATCGCAGCGATCACCCAGCCCGACCGGGTCGTCTGGTGTGACGGCTCCGAGGCGGAGTACGAGCGGCTCTGCGAGGAGCTCGTCGACAAGGGAACGTTCACCAAGCTCGACCCGATCAAGCGCCCCAACTCGTACTACGCCGCCTCCGACCCGTCGGACGTGGCGCGCGTCGAGGACCGCACCTTCATCTGCTCCGAGAAGGAGGCGGACGCCGGCCCGACCAACCACTGGAAGGCTCCCGCCGAGATGCGAGAGATCTTCACGGGTGAGAAGGGCATCTTCCGCGGCTCGATGAAGGGTCGGACGATGTACGTCGTCCCGTTCTGCATGGGCCCGCTCGGCTCCCCGCTCTCCGCGCTCGGCGTGGAGATCACCGACTCCGCCTACGTCGCGGTCTCCATGCGCACCATGACGCGCATGGGCCGGCCGGTGCTCGATGAGCTCGGCGAGGACGGTTTCTTCGTCAAGGCGGTGCACACGCTCGGCGCCCCGCTGGCCGAGGGTGAGGCCGACGTTCCGTGGCCGTGCAACTCCACCAAGTACATCTCGCACTTCCCCGAGGACCGCGAGATCTGGTCCTACGGCTCGGGCTACGGCGGCAACGCCCTGCTCGGCAAGAAGTGTTACGCGCTGCGCATCGCCTCCGTCATGGCACGCGACGAGGGCTGGCTCGCCGAGCACATGCTGATCCTCAAGCTCACGCCGCCGCAGGGCGAGGCCAAGTACGTCGCCGCCGCCTTCCCGAGCGCCTGCGGCAAGACCAACCTCGCGATGCTGGAGCCCACGATCTCCGGCTGGACGGTCGAGACCATCGGCGACGACATCGCCTGGATGCGCTTCGGCGAGGACGGCCGCCTCTACGCGATCAACCCCGAGGCCGGCTTCTTCGGTGTCGCGCCCGGCACCGGCGAGCACACCAACGCCAACGCCATGAAGACGATGTGGGGCAACTCCGTCTTCACCAACGTCGCGCTGACCGATGACGGCGACGTGTGGTGGGAGGGCATGACGGAGGAGAAGCCCGCCCATCTGACCGACTGGAAGGGCAACGACTGGACGCCGGAGTCCGAGACCCCCGCCGCCCACCCCAACGCCCGCTTCACCGTCCCCGCCGGCCAGTGCCCGATCATCGCGCCCGAGTGGGAGGACCCCAAGGGCGTGCCGATCTCGGCCATCCTCTTCGGTGGCCGCCGCGCCAGTGCCGTGCCGCTGGTGACCGAGTCGCTGACCTGGCAGCACGGCGTCTTCCTCGGTGCCAACGTCGCCAGCGAGAAGACCGCCGCGGCCGAGGGCAAGGTCGGCGAGCTGCGCCGCGACCCGTTCGCCATGCTGCCGTTCTGCGGCTACAACATGGGCGACTACATGGGGCATTGGGTCAAGGTCGGCAGCGACGCCGCGCGGGAAGGACGCCAGTCCAAGCTGCCGAAGATCTACTACGTCAACTGGTTCCGCAAGGACGACAAGGGCCGCTTCGTGTGGCCGGGCTTCGGCGAGAACAGCCGGGTGCTCAAGTGGATCGTCGAGCGGCTGGAGGGCAAAGCCGAGGGTGTCGAGACGCCCATCGGCGTGCTGCCCACCAAGGAGGCGCTGGACACCACGGGCCTCGACCTCGACGACGCCGAGCTCGACTTCCTGCTGACCGTCGACAAGGACGTGTGGCGCGAGGAGGCGGCGCTGATCCCCGAGCACCTCAACACCTTCGGTGACCACACGCCGAAGGAGCTGTGGGACGAGTACCGCGCGCTGGTCCAGCGGCTGGGCTAGGCACGCCGCCCACACCGCTCACCGTCCGGCCGGGGCCCCGCACCTGTGGGTGTGGGGCCCCGGTGCGGGTGAGGGGTCGGCGCCGGCGACATCGGGCCGCCCGCCGGTGGGACCGGGGACCAGTGGCACCGGTGGGGCCGGTGGAGTGAGGCGGGGCGCCGGCCGGTTCGTACGGCGCGGGTTTCAGGCCGTGGCGAGATCCCGGAGGGGTGCGGCGTGCGCCGCCACCCGCTCGGCCGCCAGGGCCATCACCGCGGTGTCGTTCCGGGTCGTGGCGACCGCGAGGGCGTTCCCGGCGAGGGTGTGGGCGCGCTGGTGGAGGGCGCCGGCCCGGGGTGCGGTGGTGCCGTCGGTGGGCTCGGCGCGCAGCGGATAGTGGCCGCCGCTCAGCCGCGCGACCTGCTCGGCGATGAGCTCGGCGGCGGCGGCCAGCGCGGCGCCGTCCGGCGCGGGAGCGTCCGCCGCGCTGCCGTCCGCCCGCCTCGCCAGCGCATGGAGCTCATCGGTGACGGTGAGCAGCGCGGTCAGCTGGCCGGCGAGCCGGATGTCCAGTTCCTCCTCGCGGGAGCGGTGCGGGATCTCCGGGGCGGCGGCCATGGTGTGGACCGACTGGGTGCGGATCGGTTCGTACATGGGACGGCCTCCTGAAAGTGTCAGGAGGCCATCCTAGCTTGGACTCTGTCTAAAGTTGAGGTCCGTACAGAAATCGCGGTGGGTCAGTACTGTCCGTAACCGTCGAGGAAGGAGCCGATCCGGGTGACGGCATCCGTCAGCTCGTCCTTGCCGGGCAGGGTGACCAGGCGGAAGTGATCCGGCTCGGGCCAGTTGAAGCCGGTGCCGTGGACGATCATGATCTTCTCGGCGCGGAGCAGATCGAGCACCATCTGCCGGTCGTCCTTGACCTTGTAGACCTTGGGGTCCAGTCGCGGGAAGGCGTACAGCGCGCCCTTCGGCTTGACGCAGCTGACGCCGGGGATCCGGGTGAGCAGCTCGTACGCCGTGTCGCGCTGCTCCAGCAGCCGGCCGCCGGGCAGCACCAGCTCGTTGATCGACTGCCGGCCGCCGAGCGCGGTGGCCACCGCGTGCTGGGCCGGCATGTTGGCGCACAGCCGCATATTGGCCAGGATCGTCAGCCCCTCGATGTACGAGGCGGCGTGCGCCTTCGGGCCGCAGACCGCCATCCAGCCGCTGCGGTAGCCGGCCACCCGGTAGGACTTCGACAGCCCGTTGAAGGTCAGGGTCAGCAGATCGGGGGCGAGGGCGGCGAACGGGGTGTGGGTGACGCCGTCATAGAGGATCTTGTCGTAGATCTCGTCGGCGCAGACGATCAGGTTGTGCCGGCGGGCGATCTCCGCGATGCCCCGGAGCAGCTCGTCGTCGTAGACGGCGCCCGTGGGGTTGTTGGGGTTGATGACGACGATCGCCTTGGTGCGGTCGGTGACCTTGCGCTCGATGTCGGCGAGGTCCGGCATCCAGTCCGCCTGCTCGTCACAGCGGTAGTGCACGGCCGTGCCGCCGGAGAGCGAGACCGAGGCCGTCCACAGCGGATAGTCCGGGGCCGGGACCAGTACCTCGTCGCCGTCGTCCAGCAGCGCCTGCATCGACATCTGGATCAGCTCGGAGACGCCGTTGCCGAGGTAGATGTCGTCGACGGAGAGCTCGATGCCCTTGGTCTGGTAGTGCTGCATCACCGCGCGGCGGGCGGACAGCAGGCCCTTCGCGTCACCGTAGCCGTGGGCGCTGCCGACCGTGCGGAGGATGTCCTCCAGGATCTCGGGCGGGCACTCGAAGCCGAACGCCGCGGGGTTGCCGGTGTTGAGCTTGAGGATGCGGTGACCCGCCGCCTCCAGCCGCATGGCCTCCTCGAGCACCGGGCCACGGATCTCGTAGCAGACGTTGGCGAGCTTCGTTGACTGGATCACCTGCATGACCGCCACCTTACGGGCGCGTATCCGCGGCCGCTCGGTGTTTTTCCCCACGTTGACCCACGGGGCGGGGGGCACGGCACACGCTCCGTGACGGCGGCGGGGTGGAGTGGGGGCGACGGTTTCCGTGCCCGAGGTCGAGCGGCTGGTCCTGCGGCTGGCCGGGCCGGTTCGGCGGTTCGGCTGAGCCTCGGCCTCCGGTTCGGCCGCCTCCCTGCCCCGGCCCGGCCGATCCTCACCCCCGCCCCGGCGCCGTCCGCCGCACCGATCGCCCCGCCAGCACCTGCGTCCGGCGGCCGTCCTCGATCACGAACCGGCCGTCGATCAGGACGTGCGGGATGCCGCGGGGCAGGGTGCGCGGGGCGTCGAAGGTGGCGCCGGCGGCGACCGTCGTGGGGTCGAAGAGGACCAGGTCGGCGCGGTGGCCCGGGCGGATCAGGCCGCGGTCGGCGAGCCGTAGCCGGGCGGCCGGGCGGCCCGTCAGATGGGCGACGCACTCCTCCAGCGAGAGCACCCCCAACTCCCGGACGTAGGTGCCGAGGTAGCGGGGGAAGGCGCCGTACGCGCGCGGATGCGGCTTGCGGCCCTGGAGGATGCCGTCGCTGCTGCCGGTGTGCACCCGGTGGCGCATGATCCGGCGGACGTTCTCCTCGTGGCCGACGTGCTGGAGGATCGTCGGGCCCAGACGGTCGTCGATCAGCAGCCGCCGGGCGGTGGCCCAGGGCTCCTCGCCGCGCTCCGCCGCGCTGCGGGCTACGGTCTTGCCGATGTGGCCGGACAGCGCCGGGTCGCACACCCCGGAGATCTCGATGGTGTCCCAGGAGAGGGGGACGCCGTGACAGCCGTCCGCGCCCTCCACCTCCATGACATGGCGGATGCGGGCGGCCGTCGCCTCGTCCCGCAGACGGGCCAGGACCGCCTCGGGGCCGCCCTCGCCCGCCCAGCTCGGCAGCATCGCGGCCAGCGTCGTACAGCCGGGCGTGTACGGGTAGCTGTCGAGGGAGATGTCCGCGCCGGCGTCCAGCGCGTCGTCCAGCAGCGCGAGCAGTGCGGGCGCGCGGCCCTCGTTGACGCCGAAGTTCATGGTGGCGTGGGCGAGATGCAGCGCACAGCCCGCCTCGCGGGTCACGGCGACCATCTCCGCGTACGCGGCCAGCGCGCCGGCGCCGTACGAGCGGTGGTGCGGGCAGTAGTAGCCGCCGTAGCGGGCCACCACCCGGCACAGCTCGGTGAGTTCCGCGTCCCGCGCGTACATGCCGGGGGTGTAGGTCAGCCCGGAGGACATCCCGGCCGCACCCTGTTCCAGCCCCTCGGCGACCAGCTGTTTCATCCGCGCCAGTTCACCGGCGGTGGCCTCCCGGTCGTCCCAGCCGACCGCGAGCATCCGTACGGTGCCCTGCGGGACGAGGTACGCGGCGTTGAGCGCGATGCCCTCGCCGCCGAAGCCGTGGTCGAGGCGGTCGAGGTACTCGCCGACCGTGCGCCAGTCGAAGTCGACGGAGGCGTCCCCGGGTCCCCCACCGTTCCAGCCGGTGATCTGGACGCGGACCTCGGCGAGCGTGCGGTCGTCGACCGGTGCGTACGACAGGCCGTCCTGGCCGAGGACTTCGAGGGTGACGCCCTGGGCGGCCTTCGCCTCGTGCGCGGGGTCCCGCAGCAGCGCGAGGTCGCTGTGGGCGTGCATGTCGATGAAGCCGGGGGCCAGGGCGAGGCCCTGGCCGTCCACCAGGCGGGCGCCGCCCGGGCGCCGTCCGCCGTCCGCCTCGCGGTGGATCTCCGCGATCCGGCCGCCGGCCAGGGCGACATCGGCGCGGTAGGACGGGCCGCCGGACCCGTCGACGACGCGGACGTCGCGGAACACGGTGTCCATGGCGGGCCGCCTTTCCGGTTCCGGGCCGCGGGCTGGAGGAGACGGACGGCTGGGGCCTGTCGTGTGGACCAGGCCCTAGAAGAAGGTGCGGACGAAGTCCGTGACCGTGCCGTCCTGTTCGACGAGGGGGATCAGCTGCCACTTCTCGAAGATGGTGCAGGGGTGCGAGAGCCCGAGCGCCACCCAGTCGCCGACCTCCAGATCGCCGGCGCGCTCGGTGCTCACCCAGGCGTGCTGGTCGGACAGCTTGGTGATGGTGAGGCCGTCCGCCGGGCGCTCGGTGCCGTCCCGGCCGGACCGTACGACGTGGGGCTCCGGCAGACCGAGGTCGTACGCCGCGTCGCGCTTGCCCGCGTTGAGGAAGGCCTGCTCGGGCGAGGGGCGGGAGACGACCTGTGCCCACAGCCGGAAGGCGGGGTGCAGGGCGCCCTCCTCCGGGATGCGGTTGAAGGGGGTGAGGCGGCGGTAGTGGGCGTCGTCGTGCGAGACGTACGCGCCCGAGCGCAACAGCTTGAGGACCGGCGCCGACAGTTCGGGGATCTCCGCGAACACCTCGGCGACCGCGTCGAACCAGGCGCTGCCGCCGGCGCTGACCACGATCTGGCCGAGGTCGGCGAACCGGCCCGCCTTGTCGAACTCCACGGTCAGCGCGACCAGTCGGCGCAGCCAGGCGGTCACCAGTTCCCCGGTGGCGTCGGGCACCTCGGCCTCGTAGCCGGCCATGCCGACCAGGCGCAGGGTGTCCGCTCCCGCGAGGGCGTCGGCGAGCTCCAGGCACTCGGCGTCGGTACGGACGCCGGTACGCGCGCCCTCTCCGGCCCCCAGCTCGATGACCACGTCCACCGGGCGGGTGGCGCCGGCCTCCCGCAGCGCGCGGTCCATCAGCTCGATGCCGCGCAGCGAGTCGACGTAGCAGATCAGCTGGAAGTCGGGATCGGCGGCGAGTTCGGCGGCGAGCCAGCGCAGCGCGACCGGGTCCACGACCTGGTTGGCGAGGAAGATCTTCTGGATGCCGTAGGCGCGGTAGACGCGGACCTGGTGGGGGACGGCCGCGGTGATGCCCCAGGCGCCGTACTCCAGCTGGCGGGCGAAGAGCTGCGGGGCCATGCAGGTCTTGCCGTGCGGGGCGAAGGCGAGGCCGTGCCGCTCGGCGTAGGTCTCCATCAGGGCGAGGTTGTGCTCGACCGCCTCGGCGGAGAGGGCGAGGACGGGGGTGGTGAAGCCGCCGTCGAAGAGGTTGCGGCGCTCGGCGGCCAGCTCACCGACGGTCAGGCCTTCGGCGTCCGGCGGGAGCGCCTTGAAGCGGTGGTCGACCCGCTCCTGCGCGAGTTCCGTCAGTCCCTGCGTGAGCCGTTCGCCCGACATGCGGCCTCCTCGAAAAATTGTGTTGCACCCTCTGCAACGCTCATTGCGCATATCGCTGGCAGCTGTCTAACATCCGGGCCAGCGCCCGGTCAATGGTGACAAAACGCGGTACGGAAGGGCCGTGGAACACCGCGCGGCACGCCGTCCGGGCACGCACCCCAGCGAAGGAGCGCGAGCCATCGTGACCAGGCCCCCGAACTCCGGCACCGCCCCCGCCCCCGGGCGGGGGAGGGAAGGGGTGATCGC
>NZ_SDIG01000221.1:0-9050 GCF_004122755.1 Streptomyces sp. TM32 | reverse complement strand
CTCCGACGCCGTTATGCGGATCGGTCGACCACGACACCACCGAAATGATCTCCGGCTACGAAAATCTTGCCAGAGCCGCGTTCAGGTGTTCGCCGAGACCCGTCGCCGACAGCGTCAGCTTGTGCCGGTGTCGCGGCCTAAGGTGACGTCACTCTGCTATGGCCGCATCCAGTGCGCCGGACGGAAAGGGCGAAGCAGAGCCGGTGACGGCAAACGGGTTCACTAGGGGCTCACTTTGGTTTCGCCCAGCACGGATCCCTCGCTGACCCGCAAGCGATATGTCCTTGCCGCCATGGGGTGCACCGGGGGGATGGCCCTCCTCGACGTCACGGTCGTCGCGGTGGCTCTCGACCCGGTGGCGCGCGGCCTGGACATGAATACGTCCGCCATGCACCAGGTGGTACTCGTCTACGCCTTGTCCCTGGCGGCACTTGTGCCGATCGGCGGAATGGCGACGCGAAAGTTCGGTCTCCTTCCCGTCTTCCGGTCCGGGGTCGTGCTCTTCGCCCTTGCCTCCGGGGGGTGTGCCCTGGCGCCGGAATTCGGGCCCGCCGCCGCACTCCTCCTCGGAGCGAGAGCGGTTCAAGGGGCGGGAGCCGCGCTGATACTCCCCGTCGCCACCACCGTCATCACAGATGTCTACGAGGAACACGAGCGTGGCATGGCCTTGGCCACCTACGCCGGGGTGGCTCAGTTGTTCTTCGTGCTCGGGCCCCTGGCGGGGGCCTTGCTGACGCGGTTCTTCGGATGGCCTTCCGTCTTCCTGATCAATATTCCCCTCGCGGGAGCGGTCCTGTGGGCGATCGCCAAAGCGCGGTTGCACGATCAGGCTCCGGGGGAGCCGCTTCGTGTCCTTCAGCCGTTCCTCATGACCCCGGCACTGGTCGTGCTCGTCTTTGCCCTGTACCAGAGCGGAAGCTGGGGATTTGCCGCGAGGACGGTTCCTGCCCTGGTCTTGGGCGTGCTTCTGCTGGCGCTCTCGGTCCGGGTCATCCTGAGAGCCGACCGTCCTCTTCTCGATTTGGGCCTTTTGCGGAACCACACGTATGCCGCTGCGGTGGCGGTCACGTTCCTGGTCCAGGCCGCCCAATTGCCCGTGCTGGTGCACGGCGCCGTCTATCTGCGACAGGCTCTGCACCTGACGGTGCTCGGCTCCGGTGTGGCACTGCTCCCTTTTGTCGCTGCGCTGGCCGTGGGTACTTTCGCCTCCGGATTTCTCCTTGAGCGCTTCCAGGCGATCCGCGTGCCTGTCTTGTGGGGTTTGGCGGTCGCCACCCTCGGGACGGCCGCTTGGGCAGCCGTTCTTCCCTGGGACGCATACCTGTGGCAGGTCCCCGGGATGATCGTCGCCGGCCTCGGGATGGGGATGCCCATTCCCGCGCTGAGTGCGGAAATGATGAGCGCCGTCACCGTTGACGAACGTGCGGATGCCTCCGTCCTCCGGCAAACCCTGCGGCAATTGGGCGGGGCCTTCGGATTCGCCGCCGCGGGAGCACTCGTCCTGTCGGCCAACGATCGGGAATCCAACGCCGCGGGAATCATCCAGGCGTCGGCCACGCTCCACGGATTCGTCTTCGCGAGCATCGTGCTGGCCGCCACCTTCGCTCTGGCCGCGGCCACGCTGCCACGCAAACGCCCCCTCTTCCGCAACCGGGTACGAGCCTGAACGCCGCACCGCCGCCGGCGGCTCACCGACGCCCCGGCCTTCCGGCCGAGGGCGCTTGCGGAGGGGGCGGGGGCTACGCGGCGGTCGGCCGGGTCACCAAGCGCAACTGCGCCTCCTGCTCCTGGTCGCCGGATGTCGAACCGACCTCCTGGATCGCGAACACCGAAGCCAGGCCCGCGCGCAGGCGGTCGACCGCCCAATAGCCACCCTGGAGGGTGGCTGTCACCGGCGCGGTCAGCCGCCGAGGCGCCGTCTCGGCGGGTGGCGTCGACACGTCAACGGTCGCCGCCCACACCGTCACCCCGCTTCCGGCCGAGTCCGCAGGACCGTCGTCGCTCGTCCGGTCGGAGCGGAAGACCGCGTTGAGCGCGCGGAAAACCGTCCGTGCGTCTTCGGGCGGGCAATCGGTCACCGCCACCTGGACCTGGGCTGCCCCTTCATTCGTCTGTGCTGCCTCTTCCGCGTCGTTCACTGTGCCTCCTTCTCGCATGGTGCGTGCAGCTACGCGGCCGCTCTTCATGGACGACGTACGCATAGCCCTCCCCCTGCACGAGGCGCCTGGTGGTGCCGTGCGCTGCCGGCTACCGCCGGCGCCGGGACTCGATGCCGTTGCCCTTCACCTCGTGCGGGGCGAGCCGTTTCTCGCGCGGAGCGAGTTCGTCCGGCTCGCGGTCCTCCACGGCATATCCCACGGGACCGTCCGCCGGCAGGCGCGGCTGCTCCTCGGGCCTGGGTGGTGCCGGTGCACGAGCCTTGATGCGACGCCCCCAGGCAAAGGCCGCGATGAGCACCGCCACGACGAGAATTCCCACGAGGACGAGCAGGACGCCACTCACCCCGTTGCCGGCGGCCAGATGCTGATGCACTGTCAATGCTTCGATGCGCAGGGTTTCCATGTCGGTCGGGTACCCGCCGGGACAGGTGCTATCCGGGTTCTGGCCGTGTGGTCACGACGCCGTTCCCCGACCGGCCGGGGAACGGAAAGGCCTTCCTCACCCGCGCGGGCGCCCGGCCTCCCGCCGCTCAGCCCAACGCGTCGGCGGCCACCCGGAGGTCCGATACGAGTCCGGTGTACGCCGTTTCGCGGTCGTCGGACCGGAGAATCGCCGAGGGGTGCAGCGTCGCGACGACCATCCCCCCTCCTCGGCCGTCCGGTTGACGCGCGTCCTGGGGCAACGGGAGGAGGGCACCCCGGTCCTTCGTGACCCGGAACGACGACCCGAGGAGTGCCTTGCCTGCGGTCGCACCGAGCGCGACCACGAGCTCAGGGTCCACGAGGCGCAACTCGGCGGTCAGCCAGGGGCGGCAGGCCGACATCTCCCGCAGACTCGGCGGCTTGTGGATCCGCCGCTTCCCACGCTCGGCGACCTCGAACTTGAAATGCTTGACCGCATTGGTGAAATACGCCTGGCTCTCGACGATCCCCGCCTCGTGCAGCGCCTCCCGAAGCAGGCGTCCGGCCGGCCCGACGAACGGCTCTCCCGCCCGGTCCTCCTGGTCCCCGGGCTGCTCTCCGACGAACATGATCCGTGCGGAGGCATCACCCGCCCCGAAGACCGTCCCTGATGCTTCCCGGAACAGCGGGCAGCCCTGACAGCGCGCCGCGGCACGCCGATACGCCGGCAGGCCGCCGCGCCGGGGAAGAAAGGGCGTGGCGTCGTACTCCAGCCCAGCGGACTCCGTTTGGCGTTCAACCATCAGTGTCACCTGTCACCTGTTACCTGGCACCGGTCACCTGTCACCTGTCACCTGTCACCTCTGCGTCCCGCGGGCCGGACCCACGGACGGGGCGCGGTTCTGCCACTGTCCCGCGCCACCGCACAAGCCGCACCTTCCGGTGGCTGACGACGGTCAAGCCGCCCGTGCGGGGGAGGGGAGGAACGCGCCCCGACGCGTCACTGAGGACGTCCCGACGAGCCACTGCTCAGGGACGTCCCGATTAGTCACTCATGACGTCGGGAAGTCGTCTGCCATGTCCCTTGACCACAGCCAGGCGCCCGTGCTGGAAGCCCTCGCCCGGTATCACGCGTCGCACCAGCTGTCGTTCAGCCCTCCTGGCCACAAGCAGGCCCGGGGTGCCGACCCGCGGGTCCGCGACCTCCTGGGTGACGCCGTCTTCTATGGAGACGTCCTGGCTTCCGGCGGACTCGACGACCGGCGTACCGGCGGCAGAGTCCTCGAACGCGCCGAGAGGTTGATGGCCGATGCGGTACACGCCTCCCACACCTTCTTCTCGACCTGCGGCAGCTCCCTGTCGGTGAAGGCCGCCATGCTCTCCGTCGCCCGTCCCCACGAGAAGTTGCTGATCGGCCGGGACGCGCACAAGTCCGTCGTCGCAGGCCTGATCCTCGCCGGCATCCAACCCGTGTGGGTGGATCCCCGGTGGGACGCCGACCGGCACCTGGCGCACCCGCCGTCCGCCGACGACTTCGAGGCGGCCTTCGCCGCCCACCCGGACGCGAAAGGAGCCCTGGTCACCAGCCCGACCCCGTACGGCACCTGCGCGGACCTCCGCGCCCTCGCGGACACCTGCCACCGTCGACGGCGCCCACTGATCGTGGATGAAGCGTGGGGCGCACACCTGCCCTTTCACCCTGATCTGCCCGCCTGGGCCATGGACGCCGGTGCGGATCTCTGTGTGACCAGCATCCACAAAATGGGGAGCGGCTTGGAGCAGGGTTCCGTTTTCCATCTGCAGGGTGACCTGATCGACCCGGCCTTGCTGAAAACCCGTGCCGATCTGCTCGGTACCACCAGCCCGTCCGTGCTGATCTACGCCGGCCTCGACGGCTGGCGCCGGCAAATGGTCCAGCACGGCCGGGACCTGCTCGACGGGGCCCTCCACCTGGCGAACCGGGTGCGGCAGGCCGTCGAGGCGATCGACGGCCTGCACGTACACGACCGTGCGGACTTCTGTGGTCCCGGCCTGGCGGACGACTTCGACCCGCTTCCCGTCGTCATCGACGTCAGCGGGCTCCGGACCACGGGGTACCGGGTGGCCGACTGGTTTCGCACGCACCGAAGCATCGATGTGCACCTGTCCGACCATCGCCGCATCAACACCCAGCTCACCCACGCCGACGACGAGGAGACGACGGGCGCCCTCCTGGCGGCACTGAAAGCTGTTTCTGCCGCTGCGTCGGAGCTGCGCCCCGCCCCGAGCATCGACGTGCCGCCTCCCGCCACCCTGCGGCTGCAGCAGAGCTGCCTGCCGCGCGACGCGTTCTTCGGTCCCGTGGAAGACGTTCCCCCACAGGACGCCGTGGGCCGCGTGGCCGCCGAGATGATCACGCCGTATCCGCCCGGCATCCCGGCCGTACTGCCGGGCGAACTCCTCACCGAACCCGTGCTGCGCTACCTGCGCTCAGGGATCGAAGCAGGTATGAACCTTCCCGACGCCGTCGACACCCAGCTCGACACCGTGCGGGTGGTGGCGTCCGGCAAGGGGTGACCGACTGCCACCGGGGTCGTCAAGTCGTCCCGCGGGCACCTGCGTCGGCCGGCGCGCGGCCTTCCCGTTCGGAGCCCCCGGCCTTCCTGTTCGGAGCGCACGGCACTCCCGTAGCCCCCGGCCTCCCTGTTCGGTGCGCAGGGCTTTCCCGTTCGGAGCAATGGGCGTGCCTCCTCTCCGCCCGCACGGCCGTATGTGACGAGCCGGGCCGGGCGGGCGCCGCCGCTCTCCTTCGTGTCGCGTCGGGAGGCGTTTCGTCGTGGACTGGGAGAGGCGCGCCCGCATTCGTGCCGGTATGCGGGTACCCGCCATAGGAAGACGAAGAATCTCGAACGCGAAATTGAGGAGTGTGTGATGCCGGCAGGATCCAGCCGTAAGCGTGAGCGGCAGTACGAGCACATCAAGGAGGGCGCCCAGAAGCGCGGGACCTCCACGGGGCGCGCGAAGGAGATCGCCGCGCGCACCGTCAACAAGGAACGCGCCCGGGCGGGAGAGGCGAAGTCCGCAAGCAGGACCTCGACCCGCGACCCCAAGTCCGCCTCCCAGCGCGGCGGCGAGCGCTCCCACCGCGGCCCCCAGAGCCCCACGAAGGACCAGCTCTACGCAGAGGCCAAGCGGAAGCACATCGACGGCCGCTCCACCATGACCAAGGAGCAGCTGCGCAGGGCCGTCGGCCGCTGACGGCAACCGAAGGCAGGAAGCACGGCATTGCCGGCGCACCGGACGGCAGGGGCGCGGACCGCCCCTGCCGTCCGGCGCGGAGCGCTACCCGGGTGGGGGGAGGCGTTTTCGGGCGCTCCGGTCGTTGCGCCCGGCTGAACCCCGAGACCTCACCAAGGCGGACGCTATGCCTGTGGCACGCGACATCATGACCCCAGGAGTGGAGTGCATCGGCGCCGAGGACAGCGTCCTGGACGCGGCATGCACCCTCACCCGGCTGGGCGTCGGGGCGTTGCCGATTCGCGGCACCGACGGCAACCTCCTCGGCGTGCTGACGGACCGGGACATCGTGATCAAGGTTCTCGGCAAGGGCAAGGACCCCCAGCGGACGAAAGCCGGGGAACTCGCCCAGGGCGTGGTCACCATCGGCGCGGACGACGACGCGGACGAAATCTTCCGGACGATGGCCAGCCACAAGGTCCGCCGCCTCCCGGTCATCGACGGTCGCCGGCTGGTGGGCATGGTGGCGCTGGCCGATGTGGCTCGCGCGCTGCCGAACCTGCACGCCGGCAGCCTGCTCGAAGCGCTCTCCGCGGACAGCTCTCCCGCCGGGCACCGGTGCGCTCCAGCCAGCCCTGCGTGCGTCGCGCTCGGCTGCTCGTCGATGTGAAGGTGCAGGCCGGCGAGGGCGGTAGGGCGCCTTGTCGGGGATACTCGGGGTGCGGCTCCGCCATGGTTGGGTCGATAATTTGTGCTATGAGTGAGCGATTTGTCCAGCTGCCTGGCAGTGACCGCTCGATCGCGCCCGAGGCGCGCCCGGCGGGCCCGCTGGACGGTTCGACGCCCGTCGAGGCCACCGTCGTACTGCGCCGCAAGGCAGCGGTCCCCCACGAGCTGATCACGGGGCCCGAGACGATCCCGCAGGCCGAGCTGGCCCGGCAGTACGGTGCGGACCCGGCGGACGCCGAGCTGCTGCGCGAGGTGCTGGGCCGCCTCGGGGTGCGGGTGACCGACGTCGATCTGGCGTCCCGCCGGGCCAAGGTGACCGGCACGGCGGACGAGATGGCCGCGGCGTTCCGGACCCGGCTGGCCCGCGCGGCCAGCCCCGACCCGACCGGCGGCGACCCCGTCGAGCACCGCCACCGCGAGGGCCCGCTGGAGGTGCCCGCCGAGCTGGAGGGCGTGGTCGTCGCGGTGCTCGGACTGGACGACCGGCCGCAGGCCCGTCCCCATCTGCGGCGGGCCGGGAAAAAGACCCACCGGATCTCCTACAAGCCGTCGCAGCTGGCCGAGGTCTACCACTTCCCGCCCGGAACCGACGGCAGCGGCCAGACCCTGGCGATCATCGAACTCGGCGGCGGCTTCGCCGGGGCCGAACTCGACACCTACTTCGCCTCGCTGGACCTGCCGAGCATCCCCCGGGTGGCCGCGGTGAGCGTCGGGGCCGCCCGCAATGTGCCGGGCCGCGATCCCGACGGAGCCGACGGCGAGGTGCTGCTGGACATCGAGGTCGCGGGCGCCCTGGCGCCCGGCGCGGAGCAGAAGGTGTACTTCGCGCACAACACCGACCAGGGCTTCGTCAACGCGGTGAGCGCCGCCGTCCACGCCACCCCGACGCCGGCCGCACTGAGCATCAGCTGGGGAGCAGCCGAGGAGTTGTGGACCGACCAGGCCCGGATGGTCATCGACGAGGCGCTCGCCGATGCCGCGGCGCTCGGCGTGACTGTGTGTGCCGCGGCGGGTGACGACGGCAGCGGGGACGGGGTCGGCGACGGACTGCCGCACACCGACTTCCCGGCCTCCAGCCCGCATGCGCTGGCCTGCGGCGGCACCCGGCTCGACGCCGACCCGACCACCGGCCAGGTGCACCATGAGCGGGTGTGGGGCGGGCGGGCCGCCGACGGTGCCACCGGTGGCGGCGTCAGCGCGGCGTTCGGCCTTCCGTCGTGGCAGACCACCGCCGGTGTCCCGCACAACGGGAGCCCCCCGGGCCGTGGCGTACCGGATGTGTCGGGCGTCGCCGACCCGGCCACCGGCTATCAGGTGCTCGTGGACGGCCACCGCTCCGTGATCGGCGGCACCGGCGCCGTGGCTCCTCTCTGGGCGGCCCTGGTCTGCCGCCTGGTGCAGGCACTCGGGCGCCCGCTGGGCATGATCCAGCCGCTGCTGTACGCCGGTGCCACACCGGGGCACACCACACGCGGTTTCCGCAAGATCACCGATGGCTCCAACGGTGCCTTCCGCGCCGCCCCCGGCTGGAACGCCTGCACGGGTCTGGGGGTCCCCAACGGCACCGAACTGCTCGATTCCCTGCGGGAGATGGCGCACCGCTGAGGGGGACCGGCACGGGGCCCGCCCGGCGTCCGAGGGGCGCCGGGCAGGCCTTCGGGCGCCGGACGCCCCTCGTGCCGTGCGGTGCGGTCCTGCGTGGTCCCGTGTGCTGTGCTGTGCTGTGCTGTGCGGTGCCGGCCTGGGCGTGCCCAGTGGCCGGCCCGCTCCTCGGGTCACTCGAATGACCGTATGGGGTACGGCCCTGAGGGTTTCGGTCAGGTCGCCTGGGCCGTCGTGTAGAGGTTCTTCGCGTCGTCGCCGAAGTACGGGCCGAACATGGTGTGGGGCCAGAACTGGTAGCCGAAGCTGTTCACCGAGGTCTGCAGACCGGTGCCGGTCTTCTCGTCGAACGAGGCGAACCAGGGGCCGCCGCTGGAGCCGCCGGTCATGTTGCAGTCCAGACCGTGGTCGCCGGAGAACAGCGGGTCCTTGAAGGTGGTGCCGCCGCAGTAGATGAGCTTGCTGCCGTCGTACGGGGCGGCCGCGGGGAAGCCGAAGGCGTACATCGCCTTGTTGTAGCCGGAGTTGAAGGACAGGCCCTGGCCGCCGACGACATCGGTGAGCTTCTTGCCGTCGAGCGGGGCGACGACCGCGGCGCCCACGTCGTAGTTGATGTCCTCGCTCGCCGTCCACTGGGGAGTGGAGAGCGTCTTGGTGGCCGCCCACTTGCCGTACGGGGACTGGCCGTCGTGGTAGCCGGGGACGAAGACCCAGTTGGTGTGCCAGACGCCGCCCAGCTTCACACAGTGCCCCGCGGTGAGCACCGTGCTCTTGTTGCCGCTGGTCACCGCGTCGCCGGAGCAGGCGGCCGTGCGGCCCTGGTAGGTGAAGAACACCCGGCCGGTGGTCTTGGTGACCGCGCCGCCGCCGGTCCACGGCCCGCCGGCCTGGGGCAGGGCGCCGGGGCGGGCCGTGGACCGGCGGCGGCGCGGTCACCAAGAC
>NZ_SDIG01000220.1:0-9055 GCF_004122755.1 Streptomyces sp. TM32 | reverse complement strand
GGTAGTGCGCCAGGCGCTTGGCAGCCTTCTTTCCGTACTCGACATGGGGGCGGCCGTTCAGGGTGCCGTCAAAGGCCGTCGCGAGGGTGTTTACGGGCGCGCCGGGGGTGGTTTTTCAGCGGGTCGAGCCGTCGGGCAGGCCCTGGTCGCGCAGGGCTGCCCGACGGCTCGGGGCAAAGACGGAGGCCGAGGCCGGAGAGGGGCCGCGGCTAGAGCAGCACCCGCGCCAGGGAGCCCAGCGCCGTGTCCAGTTCTTCGGATGTGATGGTCAGCGGCGGGGCCAGCCGGATCGTCGAGCCGTGGGTGTCCTTGACCAGGATGCCTTCCTTCATCAGGCGTTCGCTGATCTCCCGGCCGGTGCCGAGGGCGGGGTCGATGTCCACGCCCGCCCACAGGCCGCGGGCGCGGAAGCCGGTCACGCCCTTGCCGGTCAGCGCGGTCAGGCCGGTCCGCAGCTGTGCGCCGAGCTCGGTGGCGCGGCCCTGGAACTCCCCGGTGGCGAGCAGTTCGATCACGGCCGAACCGACCGCGGCCGCCAGGGGGTTGCCGCCGAAGGTCGAGCCGTGCTGGCCGGGGCCGATCACGCCGAGCACCTCGTGGCGGGCGACGACCGCGGAGACCGGGACGATGCCGCCGCCGAGGGCCTTGCCCAGGAGGAGCACGTCGGGGACGACGGACTCGTGCTCGACGGCCAGGGTCTTTCCGGTGCGGCCCAGGCCGGACTGGATCTCGTCGGCGATGAACAGGCAGCCGTTGCGCCGGGTCAGTTCGCGGACGCCGGTGAGGTAGCCGTCGTCGGGGATGAGGACGCCGGCCTCGCCCTGGATGGGCTCGATCAGCACCGCGGCCGTGGTCTCGTCCAGGGCCGCTTCGAGCGCGGCCAGGTCGTTGTAGGGGACGGTGCGGAAGCCGGGGGCGAAGGGGCCGAAGCCGACGCGGGCGTCGTCGTCGTCGGAGAAGCCGACGATGGTGGTCGTCCGGCCGTGGAAGTTGCCGCCGGCCACCACGATCGTCGCCCGGTCCGCCGGGACGCCCTTGACGTCGTACGCCCACTTGCGGGCGACCTTGATGCCGCTCTCCACCGCCTCGGCGCCGGTGTTCATCGGCAGCACCATGTCCAGGCCGGTCAGCTCGGCGAGGCCCTCGGCGAAGCCGGCGAGCCGGTCGTTGTGGAACGCGCGGGAGGTGAGGGTGAGTTGATCCAGCTGGCGGTGTGCGGCCTCGATCAGCGCCGGGTGCCGGTGGCCGAAGTTGAGTGCCGAGTAGCCGGCCAGCATGTCGAGGTAGCGGTGTCCCTCGACGTCCTCGACCCAGACGCCCTCGGCGCGTGCGACCACCACGGGCAGCGGGTGGTAGTTGTGCGCGAGAACCGGGCCCTCGGCCTGGATCAGCTCCGCGGACGAACGGGGAGCGAGCACCGGGGCGGTACGAGTGGGAGCGGTCATCAGCGGATCTCCTGGGTGCAGCACTTGATGCCACCGCCGGCCTTGTGGAACTCGGACAGGTCGACGGGGACGGGGACGTAGCCCCGGGCGGCGAGCCGGCCCATGAGGCCGGTCGCCTGGGGCGCGATGAACACATGGCGGCCGTCGGAGACGGAGTTGAGCCCGAAGGCCATGGCGTCGTCCCGGGTGGCGAGCACCGCATCGGGAAAGAGCCGGGCGAGCACCTCGCGGCAGCCGGGTGAGAACGCCTCCGGGTAGTACGCGATGTTCTCCTCGTCGAGCACGAAGAGCGCGGTGTCGAGGTGGTAGAAGTGCGGGTCCACCAGCTGGAGGCTGATGGTCGGCACCCCGAAGTACTCCTGTACCTCCTGGTGGGCGGCGCGGGTGGTGCGGAAGCCGGTGCCGGCCAGCACATAGGGGCCCGCCGGGACCAGATCGCCCTCGCCCTCGCACACCGACTCCGGCCGGTAGACGTCGAAGCCGGCGGCCTTGAACCACGTCTCGTACGCGGTGGACTCCGGCCGTCGCTGCGGGGCGTGGAAGAGCGAGCCGAAGACCCGCCCCGCCAGGACCAAGGCCGCATTCGCCGCGAACACCATGTCCGGCAGTCCGGGCACCGGCGCCACGGTCTCCACCGTGTGCCCGTGCGCCCGGTAGGCGCCCCTCAGGGCCTCCCACTGGCGGGCGGCGAGCGCGGTGTCGACCGGTGCGTCCGTCCGCATCCAGGGGTTGATGGCGTACTGCACATCGAAGTGCCGGGGTTCGCACACCAGAAAGCGCCGCGGGCGCGGCACACGACTCGTCAGCACGGACATCCCTCCGCTCCGCTCCTGCCGTGACAGACCGTTAAGGGTTGTCACCTCGTGTTTTCCACGGTACGGAGCGAGGGATTCCGGCATCAAGAAACAAATGCTGCGTATTGGCGCAGCAATACTGCGTGTCGGCGGCTATTTCTGCACGTTTTCTGCGCCGGTCTGGCCGAAGGATCCGCCGGCGCCGGCCTCCGGGCTCTCCGGCAGCAGATGGGACAGCACCATGTAGCTGATCGTCTTGCGGATGAACGGTTCGGTCCGGATGCGTTCGAGTACCTCCTCGAAGTGCTCGACATCGGTCGCCCGCACATGGAGCAGCGCATCGGCGCCCCCGGTGACGGTCATCGCCGCGGCGATCTCCGGATGGTTGCGGACGACCTCCGCGAGCCGCCGGGGCGGGGCGGCGCTGTCGCAGTACACCTCGACGTACGCCTCGGTCAGCCAGCCCAGTGCGGACGGCCGGACGGTGGCGCTGAACCCCGTGATCACCTTGCTCTCCCGCAGCCGGTCCACCCGCCGTTTCACCGCGGTGGCCGACAGCCCGATCGCGCCACCGATCTCCGCGAAGCTCGCCCGGCCGTTGTCGATCAGCGCCGCAATGATCTTGCGGTCGAGTTCGTCGAAGGGTGCGGCCTTGCTGGTCACTGGATACCTCCCAGGATGCCCCGGCCTTCAGGCCGGGGTGGGGGTACCTCCCGCTTGCGGGTGAGAATCGGAGCCTTCCGGAGCGGGGCAGGGAAAGCCGGATTGCCGTCAGGGGGATTCGGCGTCCACTCGTCGCGGTGGTGAGGTGGCCCGCCAAGATCAATGAATCTCAACTGTCGTACCTCCCAGATAGGTTGGTGTTCATGACGACGGCACAGGAAAGGGCAGGTGCCGGGCGTGCCCGGTACACCTACCGCCTTCGCGTGTCGTCCACCGCAGCTGCCTTGCTTGAGGCGGAGTGGGCGCGGTGCCGGTGGCTGTGGAATGAGTGCTGCGCCCGCTCGATGAAGGCGTATGCCGAGGGCGAGAAGTGCGGTCCGGCTCGTTTGGACAAGATGCTGACCGAGGCCCGGACCCGCATGGCGTGGCTGCGTGAAGGATCCAGCGTTCCTCAGCAGCAGCTCGTACGCGATTTCGCCACGTTGCGTGCCAAAGCTTTGAAGGACATCAAGGGCCGGTTGCCAATGCGGCAGCGGGCGGGGATGCCGAAGTACAAGAAGAAGCACCGGGCCGACCCCAGCCTCAACTACACGCAGCGCGGATTCCGGATCAAGGACGGCCGCCTGCGCCTCGCTGGCGGCGTCGTCTTGACGGTGGTGTGGTCGCGGGAGCTGCCCGAGCCCCCGTCGTCCGTGCGCGTATACCGCGACAGCATCGGGCACTGGTACGCCTCGTTCGTCGTGGCCACCACCACCGAGCACCTGCCACAAACCGGCGCGGTGATCGGGATCGACTGGGGCGTCAAGGAGACCGCGACCACGACCAGCAACGAGCACGACCTTCCCCATGTCGAGTACGGAAAGAAGGCTGCCAAGCGCCTGGCGCACTACCAGCGGATGATGGCCCGCCGCTGCGCCCCGCGCGGCAAGGCTCAGTCCAAGGGCTACCGCCGGGCGCAGAAGCAGGCCGCCAAGGTGCACAAGAAGGTCGCCCGGCAACGCCAGGACAGCGCCCGCAAGTGGGCCAAGCGTCTCGTGCGCGATCACGACGCTTTGGCCGTGGCGGACTTCCGCCCAAAGTTCCTGGCCAAGTCCACGATGGCTCGCAAGGCAGCGGATGCGGCCATCGGCGCCACGAAGGCTGCCCTGGTCGAGATGGGCCGCAAGCACGGCAGGGCCGTGTACCTGGTCCACCCCGCGCACACCACCATGGACTGCGCACGGTGCGGAGCGAGAACCAAGCACGCACTACCTCTCTCAGAACGAACCTACACGTGCACCGCGTGCGGAGCCGTCTCGCCCAGAGACAAGAACTCCGCCCGCGTGATGCTCGTCCGGGCTGGTCTCAACCCGGTTGGTGCTGATCGTGTAAGAGCTGACGGGCCGCTGGTCCGCAGCCGACGTGAGCCAGGAATCCCCCGCCTCTAGGCGGGGGAGGATTCAATGGACCTCCCGTTGCATCTGGTCCCGCTCGGCCGCGGTCGCCTTACCGTAGCGACACCGGGCGCGCGGGGCCGCTCGGCCCGCCTCGACGTGTGCCCAGAGGTCAGCCGCCCGGCCGCGGGCGGGGTGCCGGTCGTCCGTGAAATGGCCACCGCGCTACGGGAGCAGCCGCACGAGCGCGGGCACAGGTGCCGGGTGCGTAGGCCCACGGCGCTGCCTGATCCCCGCATGGGATCCTGGTACGTCATGGATCTGCCGGGCGGACGGTGGACGGACGTGCGGCGATGACGAGGGTGCCCCGATGAGACTCTGCTTCCTGGTGGAGGAGCAGTACCGCCACGACGGCATGCCGCTGGACGTGATCCGCCAACTCGGCGCCTGGGGCCACCAGGTGGACGTGCTGTGGCCGGGCCGCTCGCTGATATCCCTGTCCGACGCGATCCAGGCGGGCAGCCATGACGCCTGGGTCCTCAAGACCGTCTCCGGCGGTCCGGGGCTGACCCTGCTGGAGGCCGCGGCGTCCGCCGGGCTGACGACGGTGAACGACGTCCGGGCGATCCGGGGGGTGCGCGACAAGGCGCTGGCCGCGGTGCTCGCCCGTGGTACGGGGCTGCCCGTCCCCGTGACGTATGCGGCGGCCCGGCCCGAGGAGCTCGCGGAGATACCCGAGGCGGAGTTCCCGCTCGTGGTCAAGCCCGCGGACGGCAGTTCGGGGCGCGCGGTCCGGCTGGTGGCGACGCCGGAGCGGCTGCTGGAGCCCGTGGCGCCGGACGGCTCCGCGGGCACGGGCGACGGGGGCGGCGGACTGCTCATCGCCCAGCCCTACGTCCCCAACTCCGGTACGGATCTGAAGGTCTACAGCGTCGCCGGTGAGCTGTACGCGACCGAGCGGTGCTCGCCCCTGCACCCCGGGCACGACGTACGCGAACGTCAGGTGCCGCTCACCGCCGAGGTCGCCCGGATCGCCGCCCGGATCGGCGAGGTCTTCGGCCTCGACCTCTACGGCGTCGACATCCTGCTAGGGCCCGACGGCCCGGTGGTCGTCGACATCAACGACTTCCCCAGCTTCCGTCAGGTGCCGGACGCGGTCGCCCGGGTGTCCGCCGCCGTGCTGGAGCTCGCCCGGCGCGGGACGAGCGGGCGGGACGCCGCGCCGGCGGCCGGGTGGGCGGCCGGGCCGGAGGGCGGACGGGCGTCGGGGCAGTCGAAGACGGGGGCCGGACCGGCGTCGGGGCTGCCGAAGGCGGGAGCCGCCCCGACGGCGCCGCGCTCCGGGCCCCCTCTTCCGCGCCCGGCCCGGCCCACCGCGCCCCTCGGCGGCGGCCGATGAGGATCTGTCTGCTCACCGCCGACCCCGGCCATCCGCTGCTGGCCGCCGTCACCGCGCTGCTGGCCCCGGAGCACCAGGTCGTCCCGCTGGATCCGGGCAGCGCCACCGCGGGCCCCGGCCTCTTCCCGCTCGCCGACGTCTATCTCCTCAAGGCGCGGACCCCGCGGGCGCTGGCGCTCGCCGCCTTCCTGGAGGAGCACGGCGCCCCGGTGCTCAACTCCGCGGCGGCGACCGCGCGCTGCCAGGACCGCGTCGCGATGGCCGACGTGGCCCGCGCGGCCGGGCTGCCGTTCGCCGCCACCACCGCGCTGACCACGGTCGGCCGGCTGGCGGCGGCCGGCGAACCGGCCACTCCGCTGGTGCTCAAGAGCCGGTTCAGCCGGCGCCACGACCTGGTGGCCCGCGCCGACAGCGCCGCGGGGCTGCGGGAACTGGCCGCGGACTGGGCCCAGGAGCCGGTGGTGGTCCAGGAGTTCACCGCGAACAGCGGCTGGGACCACAAGCTGTGGGTGGTCGACGGCCGGCTCTTCGCCGGGCTGCGCCGCTCGGAGCTGGCCCCGGGCGGCCGCGGGCCGACCCGGTCGCTGCCGGCCGGCGAACTGCCCGCGAGCTGGCGGGCCGCCGCGCTGCGGGCCGGCGAGATCTTCGGCCTGGACGTCTACGGCGTGGACGTCCTCGACGCCGGCGGCGGCGCGCCGCTGCTCGTGGACATCAATGCCTTCCCCGGTATCCGCGGCCAGGCCGGCGCCCCGGAGGCGCTCGCGGAACTCGCCCTGCGGACGGCGGTGAACGGCCGGACGGCGGTGAACGGCCGGACAGCGGTGAACGGCCGGACGGCGGCGCACGGCCGGACGGCGGCGATCGGCCGGCCGACCACCACAGGCGAAACAAAGCGGCCAGAAGTCAGCCAGAAATAAGCCTGGTTCAGCGCACTTCGAACCGAAGCGGCATGGAGGCGGAAGCTCCTCCTCCATAAGGCCTAAGCCCCCGACCACCGGGGTAGCGCTGCCCCCGTTCAAGGGGGGCGTGGATCGGCGCGCCGTCCCTCCGTACGCAGGGGAAGAGGCCAGCAACGGTGTCGCAGCAGCCATTCGAATTGCCCACCTTCTACACGCCCCACCCGGCGCGGCTGAACCCGCACCTGGAGGCGGCCCGTACGCACTCCAAGACGTGGGCGCGCGACATGGGAATGCTGGAGGGCTCCGGCATCTGGGAGGAGTCGGACCTCGACGCCCATGACTACGCCCTGCTGTGTTCCTACACCCACCCGGAATGCGACGCCGACGCGCTCTCGCTGGTGACCGACTGGTACGTCTGGGTCTTCTTCTTCGACGACCACTTCCTGGAGACGTTCAAGCGGACGCTGGACCGGGAGGGCGGCAAGGCGTACCTCGACCGGCTGCCGGCGTTCATGCCGATGGACCTGGCCGCGCCCGTTCCCGAGCCGGTCAACCCCGTCGAGGCGGGCCTCGCCGACCTGTGGGCGCGCACCGTGCCGCAGATGTCCATGGACTGGCGGCGGCGGTTCGCCGAGAGCACCGAGCATCTGCTCAACGAGTCGCTCTGGGAACTGTCCAACATCGACATCCACCGGGTGCCCAACCCCGTCGAGTACATCGAGATGCGCCGCAAGGTCGGTGGTGCGCCCTGGTCGGCGGGCCTGGTGGAGTACGCGACCGGCGCCGAGGTCCCCGCCGCCGTCGCCGGGTCCCGGCCGCTGCGGGTGCTGCGCGACACCTTCTCCGACGGCGTCCATCTGCGCAACGACCTCTTCTCCTACCAGCGGGAGACGGAGGAGGAGGGCGAGCTGAGCAACGGCGTCCTGGTCCTGGAGACCTTCTTGCGGTGCACCACCCAGGAGGCCGCGGACGCCGTCAACGACCTGATCACCTCGCGGTTGCAGCAGTTCGAGAACACCGTCCTCGCGGAACTCCCCGCGCTCTTCGCCGAGGAGGGCCTGGACCCGCACTCCTGCGCGGACGTGCTGGCGTACGCCAAGGGGCTCCAGGACTGGCAGTCCGGCGGCCATGAATGGCACATGCGCTCCAGCCGCTACATGAACGGCGGCGGATCCGCGGCCCGCACCTCGCCCGCCTGGTCGCCGTTCCCCCTCGGCGGACTCGGCACCTCGGCGGCGGATCTGCGGCGCGCCCTGGCCACGGCCGGTGCGCACCGTCTGCGCAGCACCACGCATGTGCCGCACCGGAAGGTCGGCCCGTCCCACATCCCCGACATCCACATGCCGTTCGCCACCACCCTCAGCCCGCATCTGGCGGGCGCCCGCCGCCGCGTCGTCGAGTGGGCGCACCGGATGGGCATCCTCCGGCCGCAGCCCGGCGTGCCGCTGTCCGACGTCTGGGACGAGCCCGCGATGATCCGGCACGATCTGGCGCTGTGCGCGGCCGGCATCCACCCCGACGCCACCCCCGAACAACTGGACCTCAGCGCCGCATGGCTGGCCTGGGGCACCTATGCGGACGACTACTACCCGCAGGTCTTCGGGCGGCCGCGCGACCTGGTGGCCGCCAAGGTGTGCACCGAGCGGCTGTCGTCCTTCATGCCCCTCGACCTCGCGGCGCCCACCCCGGAGCCGGTCAACGCCCTCGAACGCGGGCTGGCGGACCTGTGGCCCCGTACGGCGGAGCCGATGACCCTTGAGGCGCGCCGGGCGTTCCGCCAGAGCGTCGACACGATGACGGCCAGCTGGCTGTGGGAGCTCGACAACCAGATCCAGAACCGGATCCCCGACCCGGTCGACTACATCGAGATGCGCCGGGCGACCTTCGGCTCCGACCTCACCATGAGCCTGAGCCGCATCGGCCACGGCCGGCAGGTCCCGCCGGAGGTCTACCGCACCGGCGCCCTGCGCTCACTGGAGAACTCCGCCGCCGACGTCGCCTGCCTGATGAACGACGTCTTCTCGTACCAGAAGGAGATCGAGTACGAGGGCGAGGTCCACAACGGCATCCTGGTCGTGCAGACCTTCTTCGACTGCGACTACCCGACCGCGCTGCACATCATCCATGACCTCATGACCTCCCGCATGAACGAGTTCCGGCACGTCGCGGCCCATCAACTCCCGGTCGTCTACGACGACTTCGACCTCTCGCCGGAGGCCCGCAAGGCGCTCGACGGTTACGTCCACGAGTTGGAGAACTGGATGGCCGGCATCCTCACCTGGCACCAGGGCTGCCGCCGTTACATCGAGCCCGAGCTGCGCCACCCGATGGGTTCACCGGGCTGGCTGGGCGCCCCGACCGGCCTGGGCACGTCGGCGGCCCGGCTTGTGCGTTCGGGGGTGGGAGTGCGGTAGGCGGGCTGGGGGCGCCCAGCCAGCCCGGTGAACCCATCGGGTGGCGCAGCTCGGGCTCGATGTAACGG